>JALQYE010000134.1 GCA_023254245.1 Emticicia sp. | reverse complement strand
AATGCGTAACCTTTTCTATACAGACGTTATACATTCAACCAAATAAGACTTATGCAAATCGTTTCACAGATTTTATTTGTAGCCGCTTTGGGTTTGGCCGCTTATTTTATCAGCCGCCGAGTAATGCTCATCAAAAACACCATTCAGTTGGGTAGGGCAGAAGACCGCTCTGATAACCCTTCCGAACGCTTACGTACGATGCTCCTGATTGCCTTCGGGCAGAAAAAGATGTTTACACGTCCGTTGGTGGGTTTTATGCACTTCATTATTTATGCGGGCTTCATTATTATTAATATCGAAGTTCTTGAAATAATGATTGATGGTATTTTCGGAACACACCGAATTTTTGCCTCACCACTTGGCGGATTTTATAATTTTCTCATCAATTTCTTCGAGGTTCTTGCTTTTGGAGTTTTAGCGGTTTGCGTGGTTTTTCTTACCAGAAGAAACCTGACAAAAGTTGAACGCTTGCAAGACACTCGTCACCGAGAGTTGAAAGGCTGGGCCACCAAAGATGCCAACATCATATTAATTACTGAAATCTTATTGATGTGGGCTTTTTTGAGTATGAATGCCGTTGATACAATTTTACAAGAACGTGCCGTTGGGCATTATGCCGAAGCCATCACGGGAGATTTTTGGATAAGTCAATTCCTGAAACCTTTATTTATGAGCTTCTCCGATACTGCTTTGGTGGCCTATGAGCGAGCCGCTTGGTGGTTTCATATCCTCGGTATCATGGCTTTTGCTACTTACGTAACTTACTCTAAGCATTTACATATTTTCTTGGCTTTTCCGAACACCTATTTTTCTAACCTAAACCCCAAAGGTGAAATGGCAAATATGCCAACGGTTACGAAAGAAGTAAAAATTATGCTTGGCCTCGAAGAACCAGATGCAAATCCTGCCGAAGTTGGTCGTTTTGGTGCAAAAGATGTAAAAGATTTATCGTGGAAGAATCTGATGGATGCGTATAGTTGTACGGAGTGTGGGCGTTGTACGTCATCGTGCCCAGCGAATATGACAGGAAAGCAGCTTTCGCCACGCAAGATTATGATGGATACCCGTGACCGTCTCGAAGATATTCAAAAAGGATGGTTAGCAACTGACCAAAAAGCTCCAATTGCCGAATTTGAAGATGGAAAAAGCTTGTTAGGAGATTATATTTCGGAAGAAGAAATCTTGGCGTGTACTACCTGTAATGCGTGTGTACAGGAATGCCCAATTAATATTAGTCCGCTTGATATTATCTTACAATTGCGTAGATACAAGGTAATGGAAGAATCTCAAGCACCTGCTTCATGGAACGGGATGTTCTCGAATTTAGAAAATAATATGGCTCCGTGGAAATTCTCGCCAAGCGACCGTTTCAATTGGGTAGAGGGGGTTAAATAAATAAAGTACAACGACACGTGTATTTTATGGTACTAATTATTAAAAAAATTAAATAAAAAACTGACTATTAGCCGATAGTCAGTTTTTTTATGTGTCATTCAAACATTTTATTTTAAAATTCGTTTTGTACTTAAAGGATATTTTTTTTAACTTTACGGAGATTAGTACAAGAAGTTTGGTATAATATTTGAAAGATTATTTCCTAATTATCCTAATAAGTACCTTAAGCTCTAAAGTGCGTTTTGCACCCAACCACCTATGAAACGATTTAATTCTTCAATGTTTATGCAATGGGTTGTTTTTATTCCCTTGCTATTGCCTTTAGCTATTGTGAGCGGAGCTTTCGATGGCATAAAAAAAGTATTTGAACAAGCCTCGGCTGATATCATTGAAAATGAGCCAGTAGCTCATATTGAAGCTTAAATAAAATTTTCAACGGTTGTTTTTAATTGCGGCAAGGAAAGTACACCCGATTGTCGCCATTTTAGTTCGCTTTTCTTGAAAAGCATAAGTGTTGGCACACCCGTTACTCTGTATTTTGCAGCCAGTTTTGGGTTTTGGTCAACGTCAATCTTTACTATTCTAACTTTTTCTCCCATTTCTTGTGCTAATTGCTGAAGTGTGGGTGTGAGTGCTTTACATGGGCCACACCAAGTCGCAAAGAAATCAATCAGTATTGGTTGTTCAGAGTCTATTAGTTCTTCAAATGTTCCTGTCATAACTTTTTATCTTTTCCTCCTTTAACATCTAATAGTTTCTTGGAGTTTCATCTTTTCATTTATTCGGCCTAAATGTTTACTTTTGTTGGTATTCAAAATGACTTGGTATGCTTTGGAGATTAGTTATATTTTTTGCTTTTATTAGCCAAATAACTTTCTGTCAGACAGCTGTTTCGCCAAAAGAGCGACTAAAAGCCCTTTTATCTAATCAGAATAATTGGAAAAGTGTGGTTTATATGGAAGGCCTGAGCGTTGAAGGTGATAATGGTATGACTTGGCGAAACGAATCTTTTCCGTATGTAATTGAAATAGCTTTTGAATCTGACGGAGCAAGTGATTTGGGGGTGAAGGTTTTGCTAAAATCTAATACGAACCAAGAAGCAATTGTAGGATATAATTTTGCTAATGAACAGCTTTATTTGAATACTATTAACGCAGGAAAAACCAATATTTTAGATATTTTAGGTTTATTCACAACACCACTTAAATTGCTGAGAGGAAGGGTTAAATTATATATTTTTGTTCAGAAGAATTTAGTGGAGGTTTTTGCAAACGACGGAGAAGGCTTTCTGTCAAGTCAGGTTTTTCCAGAAGAGAATAGCTTTGACTGGAAAATTTTTACCATAGGGAAAGCACAAGTTGGTCAACTGGGAGTTTATGAAAGGATAAAGAAAGTTTAACAGAAGTATTTATCTGAGCTTTTGCAAAAATCAACATAAAAAATCTTGTCAATCTTAGATTCGCTTAATCCTGTTATATATTTGCAAACAAAATACGCTTCAAAATATTCAACCTTACAAAATGGAAAACATTTCACGTAGAAACCTACTCAAAACCTTTGGCCTAACCGCTGGTGGACTATCACTTTTTAATATTGATACTCTTGCTGAGGATATAAATGACGAAGAAATCGAAATTCCACACGATGAGCGATACGTTTCGCTCGAAAAACCAGTAACGGCTATTGTGTTGGGTGCAGGAAACCGTGGGAATGTGTATGGACGTTTTGCACTGGCTTTTCCGAATGAATTAGATATGGTAGGCGTAGCCGAGCCAATTGAGTTTAGGAATGATAAGTTTACGAAGGCTCATAATATAGAAGAGAAAAATCGCTTTAAAACGTGGGAAGATGTCTTTAAAGTGCCAAAATTTGCCGATGCGATTATCATCTCCACGCCCGACCGCTTGCATTATGGTCCAGCTATGAAAGCACTCGCAATGGGATATAATGTATTGCTCGAAAAACCAATTTCGCCCTCAATGCAAGAGTGTTTGGAGATTTTGGCAATGGCCAAGAAAACCAAAAGTATCATTGCGGTTTGTCATGTGTTGCGATATACGCCATATTTCAGAAAATTAAAAGAAATAACCGATAGCGGAAAATTTGGGAAACTCATAAGCGTAAATCACCTCGAAGGTGTGGAGTATGCACACATGGCACACTCGTATGTGCGTGGAAACTGGCACGTTGAAAAAGATACCAATCCGATTATTTTGGCAAAGTCTTGCCATGACCTCGACATTTTGCGTTGGCTTATTGGTAAGCCTTGTAAGAGTATTTCAGCACACGGTTCACTCACTTGGTTTAAGCGTGAAAACGCACCCGAGGGTAGTACTGAGCGTTGTACGGATGGTTGTAAAGTAGAGGCAGAATGTCCGTTTTCAGCTATCAGAATTTATCAGAAAGAAAAGCAACGCATCAATGTTTTGGATGTAACGGATGATAAATCGAAACAAGATGCCGAAATTTACGAGAAATTGAAAACATCTCAGTACGGAAGATGTGTTTATAGAATGGATAACGACCAGCCAGACCATTATACAACGTCAATGGAGTTTGAGGGTGGCACAACAGTAAGTTTTGCCATGGAGGCGTTTACTTCATTTGAGCATCGTAAAACTCGTTTGATGTTTTCGCACGGAGAAGTTTGGGGCGATATGAATCAAATTCAAACCTATGATTTCCGAACAAAAGAAACAACTTCGTGGAAAGCAACGGACCAACCTGAATACAAAAATCAAGCATCAGGACACGGTGGTGGAGATTATGGACTGGCTCGAAATTTTGTGCAGGCAGTTGCCCAAAACAAACCTGAATTGCTGACGTCAACGATTGAAGCATCAATCGAAAGCCACGTAATGGGTTTTATGGCCGAAAAAAGCCGACTTGGTAAAAAAATGGTAGAAGTAAAAATATAAATGTGGTGCGAACTTCCAGTTCGCTGTTAGACAGAAAAAAATGCGTAAAATACTAATAGTAACTCTTTTAGCGTTGGCTTCTTGCCAGAAGAAAAAAGCCGATTTAGGAACATTCGACTTGCAAACTTTCCGCACTGACCGTGGTGGTTGTGAAGGTAAGCGAGAAAAATTGATTGAAGAATTGAAAACACTCAAACCAAAAATTTTGGGTTTGACCGAAAACCAAGTAGTTGAAACGCTTGGCCGTTATGATTTTCAAATCCTGAGTCGTAGAAACGAAAAGGTTTTTGTTTTCTACTTAGAAAAAGGCCCTCATTGCGAGGTAATTCAGAATCCAACTCAAGCACGGTCAATGATTTTGTATTTCAATGCCGCCAGTTTGGTAAAAGAGGTTTCATTTCAGTTTGGTAGTCCAGTTGAGTAGTAAAACAATTTTCCCAAATTGTTTGTCGATGTAAAAACATATTTTCTTTGGCAAAGAAAAATATTTCAATAAAAAATTTTGATTTCTAAAATCAACCATTACTTTTGCAATCATAAAGCAAGTCTGAAACTTGCTATCAATAAAGCAAAAATGAATCAAAATATCAACATAGTAAAAATCTGGTGGTGGCGTCCTTCAAAATAGGATGAACAGATTTGCTATGTAGAAAAACATACAAGTATTAAGCGAAGCGGCTTACTGTTCATACCAGTAAGCCGCTTTTTATTTTTGACTCTATTCTTACAATTTATAATATGAAATCTGCTTATCAAATAACAACTCGCCATAAACGCTTACTTGCTGATACGCTTACGCCAGTTGGTATTTTTCAACGTTTGCGTGGGCATTATCCACATTCGGTTATTCTCGAAAGTGCCGATTATCATGCCATGCACAATAGCTTTAGCTACATTGCTTGTGACGAAGTAGCAAGTTTTCAATTGGATAATGACGTAGTTACACAGAAATTTCCTGATGGAACACAAGAGACTTTTTCTTTAAAGAGCCGAAAAGATGGCGTAAGAGTTTTGCAGGAATTTGCCGCAAAGTTTGATAATCCTAAGAATGAATTTCCGTTCATCACAAACGGACTTTTCGGGCATATTACTTATGATTCGGTTGAGTACTTTGAGGATATCGAAATTCAAGAAAAAAGTGCCGAAAGTGCTATTCCGCAGATTTTATATCGAGTTTATCGCTACGTGATTGCTATCAATCATTTTAAAGATGAATTGTATATTTTTGAGCATACTTACACTCCCGAAGGACAAGAACCACAAGTTTCAGCCGATGGTTTAGAAACATTGGAGTTTTTTGTGAAGAACCCAAAAATGTCAACGGCTAAGTTTAAAGCAGACAAAGACGAAGTTTCTAATTTGAATGATGACGAAATGCGAGCCATCATCAATAAATGTATCGGGCATTGTTTGCGTGGCGATGTATTTCAGATAGTTCCATCTCGCCGATTCTCAAGAAAATTCGAGGGTGATGATTTTAATGTTTATCGTGCTTTGCGTTCAATCAATCCATCACCTTATTTATTCTATTTTGATGGTGGAGATTACCATATTTTTGGCAGTTCGCCCGAAAAACAAATTTTGATTAAAGATGGTCAGGCAGAAATTCATCCGATAGCAGGAACATTCAGACGTACGGGCGATGATGAACATGATACGGAATTGGCTCGCCAACTTCATGCCGACCCCAAAGAATCTGCCGAACACGTAATGTTGGTTGATTTAGCCAGAAACGACCTTTCTCGTAGTGCCGAAAACGTAAAAGTTGAAACTTTCAAGGAAGTCCAGTTTTATAGTCACGTTATTCACTTAGTTTCAAAAGTGACTGGCAAAATGCACGAAGGTACCAATCCATTACAGTTGGTGGCAGATACTTTCCCCGCAGGAACACTTTCGGGAGCTCCGAAGCATAATGCCATGACAATCATCAATAAATTTGAACCTACTAATCGTAGTATTTATGGTGGAGCAATTGGTTTCATGGACTTCAAAGGAAATTTCAATCATGCTATTGCCATTCGTACGTTTTTGAGCAAAAACAATACACTTTTCTATCAAGCAGGCATGGGCGTTGTGGCAAAGTCTGATGTAGAACTCGAAATGAAAGAAGTGCATTTGAAATTGGCAGCATTGAGAAAAGCGATTGAAATGGCGGAGGAGATTTGAGGGGAAACCTGTTTAATACAAAAAACACAAACAACATGAAAATATTAGTTCTTGATAATTACGATTCGTTTGTTTACAACTTAGTTTATATCCTAAAGGAGTTAGGCGGAGATGTAGATGTTTTCAGAAACGATAAAATTGCATTGGAGGAAGTCGAAAAGTATGATAAAATTTTGCTTTCACCAGGTCCAGGAATTCCCGAAGAAGCAGGAATTATGCTCGATTTAATAAAAACCTATCATGCCACAAAATCTATTTTTGGTGTGTGTTTGGGACATCAGGCAATAGGTGAGGCATTTGGAGCAAAATTGCACAATATGGGAGAAGTACTTCACGGAGTAACTACCAAATGTTTGATAACCGACCCGAATGAAGTTCTTTTTCAAGGTATTCCTTCCGAAATTGAAGTTTGTCGCTATCACTCATGGACGGTTGTTCCCGAAACCATGCCAGCCGATTTGAAAATTACTGCTATTGATGAAAAAGGCTACGTAATGGCCGAGGCTCACCAAAAATATGATATTCGAGGCGTACAGTTTCACCCAGAAGCTTACTTGACACAACATGGTGTGAAAATGGTAGAGAATTGGATGAGAAGTTAAAATAAATTCATTGCCGTCTGGGCGACCCCGTCAGTTTTAACTGACGGATACTAAGATATAATCCGTTTTTGGCTTAAACCAAAATCAATTTTAAAATGAAACAATATTTAAACGCACTTGTAGAAAAACAATCTTTATCAAAAGAGGAAAGCCGTGAGGCTCTGTTACAAATCGGACAAGGAGAAGCCAATAACTCTCAAATCGCTGCTTTTTTGATGGGGATTCAGCAAAAAGGAATCACCGTTGACGAACTCGAAGGTTTCAGAGAAGCGATGCTTTCGTTGGCCGTACAAATAAATTTATCAGATTTCGATGCAGTGGATATTGTTGGAACGGGTGGCGATGGCAAAGACACTTTCAATATTTCTACCACATCGGCTTTTGTTTTGGCTGGTGCAGGGCAAAACGTTGCTAAACATGGCAATCATGGGGTTTCTTCATCGGTTGGTTCGAGTACTGTTTTAGAGCATTTGGGCGTGAAGTTTACCAATGACGAAAGTTATTTGAAACAAAAGCTTGAAACAGCAGGTATTTGTTACATGCACGCACCGTTGTTTCACCCAGCCATGAAATACGTTGCTCCGATTCGAAAAGAACTGGGCATGAAAACGTTCTTTAATATTTTGGGGCCATTGCTCAATCCAGCCAAAGTGCAAAAGCAGTTTTCGGGCGTTTATAATTTGCCAGTTTTTGATTTATATGCCCAATTATTTGGCCGCAGTTCAGCTAAATTTGCTATCATTTATGATTTAGCTGGCTATGATGAAATTTCACTGACCAGCGATTTTCAGATTTCAAGTCATACTAATAAGGATAAAAGCATTATTTCTCCAAAAAGCTTAGGTTTTGATTTGCAACAACAATCCGATATTTATGGCGGAGGAACAATCGAAGAATCAGCCGAGATTTTACTCAATGTTCTAAATAATAAAGCAACCGCTGCCCAAACTAACGTAGTTTTAGCAAATGCAGGTTTTGCACTAAGTATCGCCAAAGAAATAGGCATCGAAGAAGGCATCGCCCAAGCGAAAGAATCCATAGAAAGCGGAAAAGCCTTAAACAGTATGAAAAAGTTAATTGAATAAAAATCTAATGTTTGAATCGTTCTAAGTGAGAGAATGATAGAGTTGAATTGAAATATTCTTAAACATTGACTCATTCAGAACAGGCGGCGTTCCGCTTCAAGCATTCACTCATTGAAATATGACCATTTTAGATAAAATAACCGCCCAAAAGGCAATCGAAGTTGTAGCAGCGAAAGCCGAGATTTCAATTCAAAGTTTAGAGAAAAGTGAGTTTTTCGCAAGAAAAACCAACTCTCTTGTGGCAAATCTTTCTGCCGAAAACTCAACAGGAATCATTGCCGAGCATAAACGTAAATCTCCATCGAAAGGAATCATCAACGATTCGCTTACAGTTGAAGAGGTTACACAAGGATATGCCCAAGCAGGTGCGGCAGGACTTTCCGTGTTGACCGACACTGATTTTTTCGGTGGAAACAAAGAAGATTTACAAAAAGCCCGAATCGCCAATCCATCAACGCCAATCTTACGAAAAGATTTCATGATTGATGAATACCAAGTTTATGAAGCAAAAGCTTGGGGAGCGGATGTAATTTTGTTGATTGCGGCTTGTCTGTCGCCCGAACAAATCAAGACTTTAAGCCAAAAGGCTCATGAGTTAGGTTTAGAGGTTCTGCTCGAAATCCATGACCAAGAAGAACTCGACCGTAGTCCTTTAGAATACGTTGATATTGTTGGCGTAAATAACCGTAATCTAAAAAACTTTGCCGAAAATAACGTGAATGCGTCTTTGGCTTTGGCTGAAAAGATTCCAGCAAATATTATTAAGATTTCAGAAAGTTGTATTAGCGAGCCAGAAACCATCAATTTATTGAAGTCGGCAGGATACCGAGGATTTTTAATTGGAGAAACATTTATGAAAGATACTTCTCCAGGAACAAAATTGGGGGAATTTATAGCGAAAATCTGAGAAAAAACTTAATTTTGATAGTTTTTTATACCTTTTGCTAAACTCATACTACCCCGAGTATGATACAATTATAAAATATGCCTGTGGGGGCAGGTATCCCTATTATGAAATTAAAAGTTTGCGGAATGCGTGATGTCGAGAACATCAAAGCACTTATTGAGTTGAAACCAGATTTTATAGGTTTTATTTTCTATGATAAGTCGCCTCGTTATGTAGGAACAGACTTAGACGTAGAGTTTATTAACTCAATTCCGAGAGAAATCAAAAAAGTAGGTGTTTTTGTGAATGCAACAGTTGATTTTATTTTGCAGAATGTTAGAAAGTATGGGCTGAACTATGTGCAATTACACGGAACCGAAACACCTGATTTCTGTAAAAACCTTCGACTAAAAGGCGTAAACATCATCAAAGCATTTCGTGTTGATAATGATTTTATTTTCACACAGGTAAATAATTACAAACCGCACGTTGATTTTTTCTTGTTTGATGCCAAAGGTGATGGTTACGGCGGCAACGGAATTGCCTTCGATTGGAGTATCCTAAAAAAATACGATAACCAAAAACCTTATTTCTTAGCGGGAGGAATTAGTCTTGAGAACCTTGATGTATTGGAAACTATCATTCCTAAGCCTTACGCAATGGATGTAAACAGTAAATTTGAAATCGAACCAGCATTGAAAGACATCGAAAAACTCGAAGAACTATTGGATAAAATTCGACCCATTGAAGTATAAAATGTTTTGCTGCGATTTCACACGAATAGATGAATTAAATTTTTTTAAAATGACAACTTTAGAACAAAACTATTCAGTAGATAAAAAAGGATATTACGGGAAATTTGGCGGAGCATACATTCCCGAAATGCTCTATCCAAACGTGGAAGAATTGCAGATAAACTACCTTGATATTATCTATCAGCCAGAGTTTCAAGCCGAATACCACGCTTTGCTCAAAGATTACGTTGGTCGCCCAACGCCCTTATTCTACGCCAATCGTCTTTCTGAAAAATACCAAACCAATGTTTATTTAAAGCGTGAAGACCTGTGTCATACAGGAGCTCACAAAGTAAATAATACAATAGGACAGATTTTATTGGCAAAAAAACTTGGTAAACAAAAAATCGTTGCCGAAACAGGAGCTGGCCAGCATGGAGTGGCCACTGCCACGGTTTGTGCCTTGATGGGTTTGGAGTGTATCGTTTATATGGGCGAAATTGATATTAAACGTCAAGCCCCCAACGTAGCACGTATGAAAATGCTCGGAGCAGAGGTTCGCCCAGCAACCAGCGGTTCAAAAACTTTGAAAGACGCTACCAACGAAGCCATGCGTCATTGGATAAATAATCCTGTCGATACACATTATATTATAGGATCAGTAGTTGGCCCGCATCCATACCCTGATATGGTGGCTCGTTTTCAAGCTATTATCTCGGAAGAAATTCGTTGGCAGTTACTCGAAAAAACAGGTACCGAAAACCCCGACTATGTAATCGCTTGCGTAGGCGGAGGCTCAAATGCCGCAGGAGCATTCTACCATTACCTTGATGAACCATCGGTTCAACTCATTGCTGCCGAAGCTGGCGGACATGGAATTAATTCAGGAATGTCGGCCGCAACAACTTTTTTAGGTAAAACAGGAGTACTTCACGGAAGTAAAAGTATTTTAATGCAAACTGAAGACGGTCAAGTAATTGAGCCACATTCAATTTCAGCAGGTTTAGATTATCCAGGTATTGGCCCAATGCACGCACATTTGTGGGATTCTGGTCGAGCAAAATTCTTTGCCATTACAGATGAAGAATCTTTAACCGCAGGTTTTGAACTTTCAAAACTCGAAGGAATCATTCCTGCTATTGAGTCGGCTCACGCATTGGCAGTATTACCTTATCTAAAAGCTGCCGCTGACGAGACCGTAGTAATCAATCTTTCGGGACGTGGCGATAAAGACTTAGATACTTATATGAAGTATTTGTAAATGTTAAGAATATTCAACCATAAATAAATCCAAAAAATGAAAACTCTCTTTCTCGCAATCGCCATCATGTCAGTATCATTTATGTCGAATGCTCAAACCAAAAAACAACCAACCAAAATGTTACGTCACGCCGTTTTATTCAAATTTAAAGATACAAGTAGCCCAGAAGATGTAAAGAAAGTCGAAGAGGCTTTTCGTGCATTACCAACAAAAATTAAAGAAATCGCCGATTTTGAGTGGGGAACAAATAACAGTCCTGAAAATCTTAATCAAGGTTTCACACATTTATTCTTCGTTTCTTTCAAAACTGAGAAAGACCGTGAAGTATATTTACCTCATCCAGCCCACAAGGCATTCGTAGAAGTGCTCGGGCCACACCTCGATAAAGTTTTAGTACTCGACTATTGGGCTGGAAAATAATGTGGGGCGAACTGGAAGTTCGCCAAATGTTAAATTTTATCCAATAGTAAAAAGCAAAACAATGAACAGAATTACCAAGCTTTTTCAAGAAAAGCCCAACAACGTACTCAATATATATTTTACCGCAGGATTTCCAAATCTCAATGATACCACAACAGTTTTAGAAGCCTTGCAAGCTTCTGGTGCCGACATTGCCGAAATCGGAATGCCCTATTCTGACCCAGTGGCCGATGGAGAAACCATTCAGCAATCAAACCAAGTGGCACTTGACAACGGAATGAGTCTAAAAGTTCTGTTTCAGCAATTAGAAGGAATCCGAGCAAAAGTTTCTATACCTATTATATTAATGGGCTATATCAACCCAGTTGTTCAATTCGGTATCGAAAATTTCTGTAAAAAATGTCAAGAAGTTGGAGTCGATGGCTTAATCTTACCAGACCTTCCAATGGATGAGTACTACGAAGAATACAAACCAACATTCGACCAGTACGGTCTGCTTAATATTTTCTTGATTACGCCACAAACTACCGAAGCCCGTATCCGCCGAATCGACGAAATTTCTGATGGCTTCATATATATGGTAAG
>JALQYE010000133.1:9730-12141 GCA_023254245.1 Emticicia sp. | reverse complement strand
AAGTAATCTTTGTGGAGGTCGTCCATGTCTTTGCTGGTGGTGGTAGTTGGGGTGTGGTCATCACCAAAAATATCGCCCAACGAAAGCATAAAGTCGGGTTGCTCTTTAAGCTGATTTTGTAGCGTAAGTTTATAAATACTCCTTACACCTTTTTTATCATACAAGTGTTCGTCAGATTCTACGGCAAAAGTAAAGGCCGCTCCAACGGGGCGTTGGGTAATGAAGGTATATTCGGGTGTTGGTGTATAATTTGTAGCTCCTGAAAGGCGATATTGTAAGCGATAATAATACCTTGTATTGGCCGCAAGCCCCTGCATATCGACCTCATTGGACGTATTGGCGGTGTTTGTTAGTACGGCAGTTTTTGAGGTATAAATACCCTTTTGCGTACCAAATTCTAAGTAGAAATCTACTTTTTTATCGAAAAGAATACTGGCTGTGACAGATTTATCGGTCGGCCGACCCAAAATAAGTGTTTTTGTTTGAGCAAAAAGTGAAAAATTTACCGAGAAAAAAAATAGAATGATTGCTCCTATTTTCGAGCCGTTACGAATAGCAAATGAGTTAAGTCTGACTAAAAACATTCGGGAATAGATTAGGTTAGTTTCCCTTAGATTGTTTTTATGACGGAACGTTTAATCAGAAAAAGCATATTTATAAATTAGTTTCCCGTAAATCTTAATAAAACCAAATTATCCAATACTAAATTAGAGGACCAAATAAATTGTGAACCCGAAAATGAAGAACTAAAGTTCGAATAAGCAGGCTTTACTCCTACTTGAGCTTCAGTAAAAGTGGTAGCACTCGGCCATTTGCTGAAATCATAATCAGTGGCAAACCATGTTGAGGGTATTTCCCAGTGTAAAGCATAAGATTTTGCTCCGCTACTTGGGCTATTACTACAATTGGTTGAAGTTCGAGAAGTACCCGATTCAGTTACACAACTTACATCGGCTAAAGGAGCAATATAAAACGTTTGGGCTTTCCATGCCGAACTTGTGATGGTTCCATCACTGAATTTTGCAATAAAACCGCCATCTCCTGGATGATACGCATCACCGCCATTTGCTTCGCTTCCAATACCCAAATTTTCTTCCCAATCAACCAGCTTTACCGCATATTTAATAGGTCGCTTGGCTTTAAATTTAACCACGCTCGAATTGAATGGCGTGTAAGGCACGGCATCGACACCGACCAATTTCCCGTTTACGTATAACTCATAATAATTATCGCCGTGAATATAACCTGTTATTACTTCGCCGTCGGCATCTATCACCACTGTTGGTACTTTCGATAAATCAACCTGGCTTATTGAGGTAGGTTTTACGCCTGTACACTCATTAAATAAGTCTGTCAATTTTGTGGCGGTAGAAAAGTCTGTTTCGGCAGGAACAGTCCATACTTTTCCATCGCTTGAAGTTATTGTTCCGACCGATGTACCCCTTCCACCTGAGCAACTGTATAAACTACTGATTGTTGTTTTGGCAATTCCTTGAGTAATTGAGCCCGTACCTTTATAAGAAGTAGTTGCTGGGGTATTATCAACGCTAACATCAGTTGTTTTACAAGCGGTAATTAAGATAATTGATAGGATTAATGCCCCAAAGAGATTATGTTTCATCGTGTCGTTATATTAAATAATTTTCTTATTGAATTATTCAAATCTATAGTCTGTACAATAATAGTCAAAAGCCTTAAATTTGTTTGTAAAAATTACGTCAATGTCCATCGACAGGAATGCAACTCTTCACCGAAACTACCCCATAAATTCTTTTGTTTTTGATAACATAGTTTGAAATCAACTTACTATTTTCATCCCAAACTCTTTGTGTACCTTCTTTCTCGCCCAATTGATAATTGCTTTCTTCTCTTACTTTTCCATTCGGAAAATATACCAATTGTTTTCCATCAAACTGGTCGTGTTTATAACGAAACAAATACCTTAGCTTTCCGTTTGGCCACCATTGCTTAAAAACGCCTTCTTTTTTGCCATTAATAAAAATGCGTTCTAACAGTTTTTCTCCAGAATTATACCAGCCTTTTGCTAAACCTTGCTCTCTTCCCTCGGCAATGGGTAATTGATACACCACTCTATTTTCTTCTTTTTCAATCATATAACCCGAAAAAGGCTGCCCTTTGTAAAGCCAGCCTCTATCCGTTTTTTTTAGGTTAGTATCAACGTTTAAAACACTACTTTTTACCTTCCTTTCATCGCATGATAATACCAGAAAAGCAAAAAGTAAGGTCGCTATATGCTTAAAAATCAAAATCTTAGTATTTATTGAGTTACTAAAAACTGCCCCATTAGCCCTGCATCTTCATGATTCGGGAAGTGGCAATGGTACATAAATGGATTGGTGCTACTTGCAAAATCGTCGTATTTTGCTACTACCGAAACGGTTTCACCCGTT
>JALQYE010000133.1:0-9633 GCA_023254245.1 Emticicia sp. | reverse complement strand
AGTGGCAATGGTACATAAATGGATTGGTGCTACTTGCAAAATCGTCGTATTTTGCTACTACCGAAACGGTTTCACCCGTTCGGATATAAAAAGTATCTTTCCAGCCCGATTCATAATTAGCAATAGCACCTGAACTTCGAGAAACAATCTTAAACTGAATATCATGAATATGAAATGAATGACCGAAGATATTATTATTCACTATCGTCCATTTCTCGACAGCATTTAGTTTTACATTTTGGTTGATGGTTGTGAAACCATAAGTATTATTATCAAATGTAAAAGCCGACCCCGCTTGTCCACCAGTTATTCTGATTGTACGAGTGTTGGTAGCATCCGATTCTTTCCAATACGTATTCGTTGTCAATTTTGCGGGCACGGCTGTAATTGCATTTGCAGTAGCAGCTTTTACATTGATATGCAAAACACTAAAGTCTTTGTTGTTTAGTAAACTACCAAATTGACCAGTAGTTTGTGGCTCGCTGCCGCCAAACCCGAATTCCTGATTGGCGTTGTAGGCTTTCATATCTAAACTTGCTCCAACGGCATCTTTACTCAAATCAACTAAGATTTCGACACGCTCGCCAACGGCTAATTTTACACGTGTTACCTCAATTGGAGCATCGAGCAAGCCCCCATCATTAGTAATGACATAAAAACTGCGATTATCGCTAAAGCCAAGGTTGTATCCTCGTTCGGTTTCGGCATTCAAAATTCTGAAACGAACAAATTGTCTGGGTAAACTAATCTGAGCGTTATGCGTTCCATTTGCCATGGCATAATCGCCGTAGGCATGTTCGGTAACCATAAATGAATTATCAGAATTATATCTACGGCTGGTTAATACCAACGGTATATCGTCAGTTCCGTAAGTTCGGGGCAATGCCAAAGCCGACTCAATCGGGTCTTTGATGATGATTAGTCCTCCTGCACCGTATGTTAATTGCTGAAATGTCTTTTCGTGTAAATGCGGGTGATACCAATAAGTACCTGCATTATTTTTTATTTCAAAAGATGGTTTCCAAGTAGTATTGGGTTCAATCATCTGATGAGGACCTCCATCCATAATGGCAGGAATATGAAAACCATGCCAATGCGTAGTAGTAGTTTCGGAAAGATTATTGGTAACGTTCATCTGAACAAAATCGCCCTTGTTCATAATCAAGGTTGGTCCCCAAAACTCGGCACCGTTATAGCCATAAGTAGCAGTTTTAGCTCCTGTACGCAGTTGTTTACTTGATTTCGCTAATGTCAAATCAAAGGTTTTGCCCGTAATGGTAGGCGGAATCCAGAGGTCATTGTAGGTTGAGCTTGTGGTGGTTGTACCAGTCGTTGTTGTTCCAGAAGTAGGAGTCACATCATCCGTAGATTTGTTGCATCCATATAAAAAAACAAAATTGAGCGATACTGATATTACTAATAAAAAAGCCTTTTTTAACATATCTGAATAGTTTTAGTTTTAATGAGAAAGCTCAACTAAATACTTAGATGCAAAAAAGACCAAAAACTTGCTTTGGTTTTAGTTTTATCTTTAAAAGTTTAGAAATCCTCGATTAGGCTGTAAAATTTTGCTTCCTTACTTTTGAACAGCGATTAATTTTAAGGCAAGATTATCTTTGATTGTCTTAAATTGTGAGTCCTGTGCCAAATTTTTCTGTTCCGACTCATCTTTTGTCAAATCAAAGAGGTATTCGGCACCAGATTTAGTTTTGATATATTTATACTGCTTGTCACGAATAGTATTCCCATTTTTTGTATCAGGATTCATACTATGGTCAATCTCTCCGTAAGTAAAATCACGGTTAAAACTATTGGCAGTTGTGAATAAGGCCTTAAAACTTTTTGAATCTTGGTAAGAAGTAGTATTTGTACCAGCAATATCGGCAATAGTAGCAAACAAATCGGTAGTATTTATTAATGAAGCATCGACTCCTTTCCTATTTACGCCTTTTCCCGAAACAATCATCGGAACTCGTATGCCACCCTCAAACAACGAGCCTTTAGAGGTATCTTTTGTAAAAGGACTCTGTGCTACTGCTTCTGGTGTGCCATTATCACCCAAAAATATAATGATAGTATTGTCTAATTGAGTTTTTGGAATATTCTGTAATAAACGATTGATTTCACTATCCATTGCCTCTATTGAAGCAAGATACTTCGAAAGATTTGTATTACCGACTGGGCTTGAAATGAGATTGCTTGGAGGAGCTTGGTAAGGAAAATGTGCTGCATTATGAGCCAACCATAAAAACCAAGGTTTTGTTTGTTGTTTTATCCAGTTGATTGACTCGTCCGTAAAGTCAGTAGTAGTGTAATTTGTAGAACTTGTAGTTTGACCGTTTATTACTTTTTGCCATTTATAATAATCCGTCACTTCTCCCCCCATGAATCCTGCAAAATAGTCGACACCCATTTTGTTAGGATTTGAAGACCCTCCATTGGTATTATCCGATAAGTGCCATTTACCTATTACGGCATCAGTATATTTGTTTGAGGTATTTTGCTCAATAAATTGTTGAATCGAGGTAGTTGTAAGTTTAATTCCTCCCGAAGTAGGCGTAGGTAAACGCACCACTCCTGTACGAAAACCATATTGACCAGACAAAATAGTGGCACGTGAGGGAGAGCATAAAGGATTTGCATAAACCTGCGTAAACAACAGGCCTTCTTTTGCCAATCGGTCGAGTGTTGGTGTTTTTGCTTTTTGAACACCAAAATTTGCAAATCCATTAAATGGGTCTATGCCAATATCATCACCTATAATTAAAAGAATATTTGGCGGCGTGTTTTCAATCGTCGAAGTGCTACTATCAATTGTTTCATTCTTTTTGCAAGAAGAAATAATGAGAAAAATACTCAGCAAGCAAAAAGTGAAATTAACTTTCTTAGATAACATAGGGTGAAGGAATTACGTATGCCCCATTAGATGCAAAAAAACTTAAATTCTTGTACAAAATAGTCAATTAGTTTTCCTGTTAGATTAAATATTAAAGTAACCCATAAATCATCTCCGAAACCTCGGCCAATACTTTTACGCCTGCATCAGCATTTTTGAGTTTTTTTGAGAGTAAAACCAGCACATATTTTCGGCCATCTGGCAAATACACAATACCCGAATCGTGCTGAACACCTGTAATTGAGCCAGTTTTATGAGCCACTTTTACAGTTTTAGGAAGTTTTTCGGGAATGATTTCATTGAATTTTTGGTCGAATAAAATCTTACGCATTTCTTCGCAAGATTTCTTATCAATCACTTTATTTTGAGCAATTTTCTCGAAAATCACCATCAAATCGTAAGCTGTGGTTGTGTTACTTAAACCTTTGTCAAAGGCTTTTTGGTCTTCTACGCCTCGTAAAACTTGGATATCTTTTGCACCGAGTTTCCGCATAGTTTCGTTGGCATTTTTGGCATCAACCAAATCAATCAGAATATTGGTAGCCAGATTACTACTTACAATAATCATCTGATAGGTAAGGTCATAGATGGTCATTTTTTTACCAATCATTTTGTACATTCCGTCTCCGCTATCATCAGCAATATCCATGCTGTATGGGCTGCCATCTACAATACTTTTAAACTCATTTTTTACCAAAATAGAATCTGTCAACTTAAATTTTCCTGCTTTTGCTTGTTTGAAAACTTCAATCATTACAGGCGTTTTCATCGTACTGGCAGCGTGAAAACTTTCCTTTTCGTTGATAAATAGAGTTTTTCCCGTTTGTAAATCTTTAAACGCCACGGCAAATACTCCCTCAATGATTTTGAGTTTTGCTTCGATGGCAGTTTTTGTGCTTTCAAGATTTGGTTTTTGAGCAGAAATTTCCAGTAGCATAACCGAAAAAATAAGGGTAAAAAATAGTTTTTGCATTTTATTCTATGATGAAGTTTAGGTTTTCACTTAAAATCTACTACCCACAACAACCTTTCCTTTGTAGTGTTTTTTATCGCCGTTGGTATTGAAAAGTTCGGCCAGTAAAATATAGTATCCCACAGGCACTACTTCATTATTAGTAGCTTTCCCGTCCCATTCAAAGCTTGCATTATTGCCAAGTAATTGATTTTGAGCAAGTTGACGAATCAATCGACCATTAGCATCAAAGATTTGAATATTGGCTACATACGCACTTTGGTCAAGTTGAAAAATGAACTTTGTGGCTTCGTCTTGGCCATCGCCATCGGGAGTAAAAACTTCGGGTTCGATTTTGAAAACACTTTCCTGACTATCAACCAAAAGCTGAGAATTGGCGTAACCTGGCGTAGCAAAACCTTCGGTCGAAGCGGCTGACTGCCAATTAGTTGGGTCGGCAGAGGTTTTATTATAATCTATTTTTTCGAGCGAAACACCTTCTTTATCATCGACCAGAGGATGGTGCATTTTCTCAGAATAATCAAATCGGTCAAACAATTTTTGAGTTTCGTTGAGTAAAACAACCGTACCTTCGTCGTCAGGAAAGGAGGGCATTGATGGAAGCTCCAGAAAATTAGTTTTTACCGCCTTAAAATACTGATTTTGAACGGCACTTGCGGTTCGGCACAATACCAAAAACTGTTTGGGTTGCAACACAAAATTGGTTGTAGTAATTGTACGAATATTAGCAATTTTACCAGTTGCATCAACATTGGCCAAGGACCAATTTTTGAGCGAAATCAACTTATCGGTTCGGTTATAGATTTCTACAAAATCTTCTCCCCCACTTCGTGGATTAAACAATACTTCGTTAAGCACTACATTGCCCGAATCAGCAGGTTTCAGATTTCCCAAAAGAGCCTGTGCCGAAAGCAATACATTCCCCGAACAATCGGCTATATTTTTAGCAGTAAGCGTATAAAGCGTATTTTCTTGTAATGCCGAGCCGAGTGTTAAGTTTACATTCGTATTTTGTGGAGACTCGATAGCTATCGAATTGACTTTCAGCCCTTTATCTAAACCATAAGCATTGATACTTACAGCCGAAAGACTATCCAATTTCTCGGAGAAAATCAATTTCACGTTTATGCCACCCGTAATCTCAAATCGGCTCAAACTTGGTGGTGTAAGGTCAGGTTTTGAGGCTTTTGCGGCATTTTCTTTGGCGGGAGTGCCTTGCAAAGCGGCCGATGATGAAGTCCAATTTCCTTCTTCTACACACGGAAAGTTGGTATCAATCATTTCGAGCGAATAGCCTTGGTCTTTGCCCTTTTCATACCATTTATCAGAATAGGTCACCGAGAAGATTATCTTGTTTTGTGAATTCCGAATAGTGAGCGTTGTACCTATATTGAGGAGCGAAAAACTCGTGAGTGCCACCACATTTCCATAAGGCTTAAAATCGGCTTCATTGGTGCGGCTCGTGACAATTACGTAGCTCTTGGGTTGCACTAAAAAACTCGGAAACGTAACGGTAGTAGTATTATAGGTAAGTCTGAAACGATTAAGGTCAATTGCCTTATCGCTTCGATTGTAGAGTTCGATATACTCTTTTTCGGGCAAGCCCTTTGAAGGTGTTGGGTCAGCCATTATTTCGCTGATTATCAAGTCATTGATATTCTGAGCTGATACCCTCAACGAAACAAAAAAAATGGTGCAAGCCAATGCTATAGCTACTCGGGAAATATTTAACTTACACCATTTTTTCATAGGTTATTCTTTCGTTTCGACTGGTTCTTTCTTGACAACCTTTGCTGGAGCAACAGGCTTTGGTTTAGCAGCAGTTTTTGTAGGAGTTACCTTTTTTGTTACTGTCGGCTTAGGTGCTGTTGCTGGTTTTGAAGCTACAGCCTGTGCTACTACCGCTACTTCTTTCTCAGCTTTTTTTGCTTTCTTTTCAGCTTTTTTAGTCACTTTCTTTTCGGCTTTTTTCTCAGCTTTCTTTTCGAGTTTTTTAGCAGCTTTTTTCGCTTCCTTTTCAGCATCTTTTTCGGCCTTTTTCAAGGCTTTTTTTATTTCTTCCTCTACCTTCTTTGCGGCTTTTTTCTCTTTCTTTTCAGCATCTTTCTTAATCTCAGCAACTTCTTTTGCTAATTTTTCGGCCGACTTTTCAATAGCTTTCCTAATTTTTTTATTAGTAGATTCGCCACTAACTACTGCTGCTAAGGCAGTTGCAATTTCGGTAGCTTGTTGTTTGATTTCGGATTTCATTTTTTTGTATGTTTAATATTAACTTACCGTTAAATTAATGTTATATAATTATAACGCAAAGACACTAAACATTGCACAAAAAAACAAAAAAAACGTGTTAAGTTTTTCAAAACCTTGTAAAACTTAATATAACAGCAAATTGTTTGATAAGAACCTTAGAAGCTGTTTCAGTTAAATTTACGTAGAAAATCTATTTATATGAATTTTATTACCGAAGATATCATAAAATTACTCATTTCGGCAGGAACAGGAGCAATAATTGGTCTTGAGCGAGAATACCACAGCAAATCGGCAGGTTTACGAACCATGATTTTGATATGTTTGGGCTCTACGCTCTTCACAATTATTTCGATGAAACTTGGCTCCGACCCCGCACGTATTGCGGCAAATATCGTGACAGGAATTGGCTTTGTGGGTGGCGGAATCATATTCAGAGATAATTCAAACGGACGCATAACGGGTATTACGACTGCAGCCGCAGCTTGGGTAACAGCGGCATTGGGTATGTGTGTGGGCTTTGGCGACGGGCTCTACGAAACAGGCTTTGTGGCTATGATTTTTGTGGTTTTTGCCTTGTATTCTCTCGTACCGATTCAGCAGATTATTAAACGCAAAAATACCATTCGGACCTATCGAATTGTATGTAAATTCAGAAATAAATCTTTGAAGCATTACGAAGAGAAATTCGAGCAATTTGGACTTGATGCTGAACGTGGCACTCAAAGCAAAACCCACGAAGCCATTAGCGGTACATGGATTGTAAAAGGGCCCGAAAAAAACCACGAAAAAGCAATCAAAAATTTAATGAATGACCCCGAAATTGTTGAATTTGATTTCTGATTCCAACCATTTTCATTATCTCAGAATCATTGAGGTATAAACAAAATAATTTATACGATGAAAATGCTATCAATAATCATATTATCGGTTTTATTGAATACTTGCTCTGCAGATACCGACGAAAATGCTACTCCTCTTATGGAAGCAAATGCCATTGTTTTTAATAATAATTTACCAGTTGATGGATGTGCCGAGCATATTTCACTGATTGATACGAATGGTGATAAGATAAAAGATGTCTTACCAACCGAAGCAAGTAATACACTTTTAAAAAACTTATTAAATACAGAAATTGCTAAACTTCCAGCAAATACGTACACAGGTAACCTGAAGGTTTCGGTTGTACTACAATACAAAACCACCCAAGAAAAAGGTGAACTAATTTGTGGTTGGGGAAGTAAATCGAGTGTTGATTTAATTGAAATTGTAAACATTACAAAAAAATGAAAACTACCTTTTTTATTATTGCTATGCTATCGCTGATGGCTTGCCAAGTAGAAAGTACAATAGAGCCATCGTTGAGCAAAATCAACGGACAATGGCAGCTGACTAAAACGACTATTGGATTTCCAGCACCTAATAGTCCTACCGAAATAAAAGCAGCTAATACTGAAATTATTAGTTTTAATGCTACCAGTAAAACATTCACTCGCACTATCAATGGGAAAGTGACCGAAACCACAGATTTTGATATACAAAAGGTGAGTTATAACAATTCAGAACCAAGAGAAGCAGTTGTTTTTACTAAAAATCAGACCTACGCATTTCTGACTTTTGATGATAGCAATTCAGCCATTATTCTTTACGAAAAATCCCCAATCGGAGCCATTTTGGCCGATGGCAATAGTTATCACTATCAGAAAGTGAAGTAAAATTTTATATTTTGCGGCTTATTTAATAAATTGCGTGCAGAATCAAAAAACTAATAAATATATCATGGCAAATCATTCAAGTTCTCAACGCCTTCCAGACTGGCTCATGTTGGTTATCTTTTTAGTAATTGTAGCGGTATTATTTTTCCTTGGCGATACTTTTACTTTTGTAGTAGGCCTTTTAGTAATGATTGGCGTATTTGCGAGTGGTTATAACAATAACCCTGCAAATCACGAACATCACTGAGATACAACATTCAGAAGAAGTAATATTCAAAAGCACATTCCGAAACGAATGTGCTTTTTTATTGTGCGTGTACTTCTTTTGGCATAATAAACATCATTAGGAAGTAAATCAGAATTGGTGTACCAAAGCCAAAAATTGTCAGGATTGCCCACAAAATTCTTATTAAGGCAGCATCAACATCTATGTATTTGGCTACCCCACCACAAACCCCAAAAAACATTTTTTCTTTACCGACAGTTCTACTGAGTTTTTTTGCCATTTTCAGATTGTTTATGTATCAAAAATAAAAACCATCTGCCACAAAGCAGATGGTTTTTATATAAATATCCTTAAAAACTTTTCAAGCGGTTATTTTAGACGGAGAAACTTTCGCCACAACCACAAGTACGAGTTGCATTTGGATTTTTAAACTGAAAACCTTTACCATTTAAGCCATCCGAGAAATCAAGCTCTGTACCTATTAAATACAAAAGGCTCTTTTTATCAACAAAAACTTTGATACCGTTATCTTCAAAAACATGGTCAGTTGGGCGTTGTTCACCATCAAACTGCAAATCATACATTAAACCCGAGCAACCACCACCTTCAACAGCCACTCTGATACCATGATTTTCGGTGATTCCTTCTTTAGCTTTTAATTCTATAATTTTATTTTTCGCTATTTCTGTTACTGTTACCATAATTTAAACGAGGGATTTCGAGAGTTAATAACTGTTTTTTAATCTTATTAGTCTCACTAATCTTTATAATCGTGCTATATTTGTTTCTTTCATTGATAAACGAAAACCAAGCTTCAAAAGTTTCATGGCTATTTCATTACCTAATCGAAAAGTCTTAGATGAGTTGTTTCCACAAAAGGGGCTTCGTGAAAACCTCAGAAATTATGAGATAAATCGAGACGACTTTCAGACGGGCGATTTGATTTTTTTCTCGGGTAATCATTGGCTTTCAAATCTTATCAGACTTCGCTCGAAAGGTGCATGGAGCCACGTGGGGATTGTGATAAAACTCGAAGAAATTAATCGTTTATTTTTGGTAGAAAGTATATTAGAGGTTGGTGTAAGAATGATTCCGCTCTCATTTTTGTTAAAGAACTACGATGGACATTATCATCATTATAACGGACGAATCGCTTGGGCGAGATACGAGCATCTATCAAGCGAACAAGCTCTTACAATCAAAGAATTTGCTCTCGATAACCTTTCTAAACAATATGATAAAAAAGAATATTACCGAATTTTGTGGCGAACGATTGTTGGAAAAGAAAAGGTCTTTCATGACGATAAATACACCTGCTCAGAATACGTAAGAGAAGCCTTTAAACATGCAGGCATCTATTTGAAGTACGAAAGGGGCGATTTTATTTCACCCTCAGCCATTTGGACTAATCAGGAAATTGGGATTAAAAGTATCATTCTTTAAGTTTTTGTCTCGTTTTTCTTCATAAATGTATATTTCATGCACATTGGCATAGTTTTTTAATGTTACTTTGCTAACTAATTCCCCATCCACCAAAGAACCGCATGCGTTCACGACAAAATATATTTTCTCCTAA
>JALQYE010000132.1:4765-12186 GCA_023254245.1 Emticicia sp. | reverse complement strand
CCTTAAAAACAAGCTAAAAATCTTACAAAAAGGACAAAAATCTTGGGCAAAGGTTAGCCTAAAAAAGCGTATCGCTATCATTGCCAAATTCTCTGAACTATTAGCAGAAAATATTGAAGAATTGGCCGAAACTCTCACTTCTGAAATGGGTAAACCACTCCAACAAGCTCGTAATGAGGTAAACGGAGCCAGAGGAAGAATCAAGTTTTTTGTGGAAAACTCACAGAAATACTTGAAAGATGAAGTAATGACCAAGCAAGGAGGGCTCACCGAACGCATTTCATACGAACCACTCGGCGTCGTTTGTAATATCTCAGCTTGGAATTACCCATTTTTAGTTGGTGTGAATGTTTTTATCCCTGCTTTGATTGGTGGAAATGCTGTTTTCTACAAACCTTCAGAATTTTCGACCTTGACGGGTTTAAAAATTGAAAAGTTTTTGAAAGCGGCGGGCGTTCCCGAAGATGTTTTTGCGGTGGCAGTTGGTGCAAAAGAAGTAGGCGAACAACTGTTGGCAATGCCGCTTGATGGCTATTTCTTCACAGGTTCTTACCGAACTGGACTTTACATTTATGAAAAAGTAGCTCCAAAAATGGTACCTTGCCAACTCGAATTAGGTGGTAAAGACCCGCTTTATGTGGCCGCTGATGTAGCTGATATTCAAGGAGTTGCGGCAGGAACAGCCGATGGAGCATTCTATAACAACGGTCAAAGCTGTTGTGCGGTTGAGCGTATTTATGTACACGAAAAAGTATATGACCGCTACGTTGAAGAATTTGTGAAGGAAGTAAAAAGCTATAAAATTGGTCAACCAACCGAAGATGGTATTTATATCGGTGCTTTGAGCCGAAAATCTCAGTTAGATTTTCTTGAAAATCAAGTACAAGATGCTGTAAAAAAAGGTGCAACACTACTTACTGGTGGAAAAAGAATTGCAGGAAATGGCTATTTTTTCGAGCCAACGGTTTTGACGAATGTGACCCATAAGATGGATGTGATGCAGGCCGAATCTTTCGGGCCAATTATCGGAATCATGAAAGTAAAAGATGATAAAGAAGCCACAAAGTTGATGCAAGACACCGAATACGGACTCACGGCAGCCGTTTATACACCCGATAAAAAACGTGCCGAAAGAATATTGAAACAAGTGAATGCAGGAAGTGGTTATTGGAATTGTTGCGACCGTGTTTCGGCTCCGCTTCCGTGGAGCGGACGCAAACATTCAGGCTTTGGGGCTACGCTTTCGCACGCAGGTATCCGTGCATTCGTAAAACCAAAGGCTTGGCATTTGAGAGGTTGATTTTTGATTGACGAATGAAGATTTACGAGTGAGCATTTAAACTATCGTAGGGATTACATTCAACTCCTTCAGAGTTGTTTTATCACTATCAATTATTTTCCATGGGCGTTGCCCACGGCTATTAAAGTTTAAGCCTTTCAAGCCTTTACGAAACCAAGAAAATTCACCAATAACCAATACACTAATTTACCAATACCCAATTAACCATTTCACCAATCAACGAATAACCAAAGCATGAAAAAAACAGTACTATTTGCACTTTTAGTCTTTAGTTCGGGTGTTTTTGCACAAACAACTCCCGCAAAAAGGCCGCTCAAACCATCAGATGTTTTTCGTCAAGTTAGTTTAGGCGACCCACAAATTTCGCCCGAAGGAAATTGGGTAGCTTACTCTCTTTCGAGTGTAGATTCAGTAAAAAACAAACGCAATTCAGATATTTGGATGCAATCGTGGGATGGAAAAGAGTCTATTCAACTTACTTTTTCGCCCGATGGAGAATCAAAACCTCGTTGGAGTCCAGATGGAAAATACTTATCATTTACTTCTTCTCGTGGTGGGCTTACGGGTAGTCAAATCTGGCTCATGGACCGCCGTGGTGGAGAAGCCAAACAATTAACCGATATTAAAAAAGGTGATTTGTCGGACTATGCGTGGTCGCCCGATGGCAAGAAGATAGCCTTAGTTATTACGAATGATGCTGATACCGCAAAATCGAAATCACCGAAGCCGATTGTTATCGACCGTTTTCATTTCAAGCAAGACGTAGAAGGGTATTTAATGAAAAAAACAACGCATTTATACCTTTATAACCTCGAAACTAAGAAAATTGATACGCTCACGAAGGGCATTTATGATGAAACTTCGCCAAAATGGTCGCCCGATGGAACACAAATTGCGTTCATCAGTAACCGAACCGAAGACCCAGACCGCAACGAAAATACCGATATTTGGGTAATTGATGCAAAGCCAAATGCTACCATGAAGCAAATCACGACTTTTACAGGACGTGATTATGCCCACGAATGGAGTGCTGATGGCAAACAAATTGCTTATTTACGCACAACTTCGGCCGAAAGTTATATCATGTACGACCAGTCGATTCTGTGTGTAGTTTCGAAAGAGGGTGGCGAACCAAAACTATTGAGCAAATCTTTAGACCGCCCAGTTGGTAACCCAAGATGGAGCAAAGATGGAGCTTCGATATACGCCATTGTTTCTGATGACCGCACGAGATACATTGCACAATTTTCGGCGACAGATGGTAAAATGACTAAGATGTTGGGTGGAAATAGAAGTTTTACAGGTTTAGAAAAACATACTTCTGGAAACTGGCTTGCAAGCATGAGTGACCCACAAACGCCAAGTGAACTTTATGCTATCGAAGCAGGAAATCTCAGAAAACTAACCAAACACCAAGATGCATTTTTAGCCCCATTGGCATTAGCAACGGTTGAAGGTTTTACTTCAAAAAGTAAAGATGGAGCTTCGGTTTCAAACTTGCTTTATTTACCAGCTAATGCACAAAAAGGTCAAAAATTGCCAACTTTACTATTTATTCACGGTGGCCCAGTGGCACAAGATGAATTTAGTTTCGATATGTCTCGCCAAATGTTGGCAGCAGCGGGCTATGCCGTTGTGGCAGTAAATTACCGTGGTTCGAGTGGTCGTGGCTTAGATTTCTGCAAAATTATTTCGGCTGATTGGGGAAATAAAGAGGTTTTAGACATCTTGGGAGCAACCGATTATGTAGTACAAAATGGCATTGCTGACCCCGAAAAACTGGGCATTGGTGGTTGGAGTTATGGTGGAATCCTGACAAACTACACGATTGCAACTGACACTCGTTTTAAGGCGGCATCAAGTGGTGCGGGAGTTTCGTTGATTTCTTCTTTGTATGGTGTTGACCAATACATTTTGCAATATGAGCATGAATTGGGCTCACCGTGGAAGAATTTCGATAAATATATTGCCCTTTCTTACCCTTTCTTGAAAGCCGACCGTATCAAAACTCCTACTCAATTTATGGTTGGTCAGAGCGATTTCAATGTTCCTTCGGTGGGTAGCGAGCAAATGTATCAAGCATTCCGCTCGTTGGGTATTCCAACTGAATTGATTATTTACCCTGACCAATTTCATGGAATTACGAACCCAAGTTATCAAAAAGACCGTTTTGAAAGATACATCGCTTGGTTTAATAAATATTTGAAGAAATAATACTAAAGATTTTTTAAGGAAGTCTTCGCTGGGCGACACTCGCTTTGAGCGAGGACTTCCTCTTTTGCGTAATTTACGGAACGAACTTCTCATAGATAGCTTCGCCAGTAGAAAGATTTTTACCAAAAAGTTCAATGTATCTTACAGTTGGTTTTAAAGCATCTTCGTTTTCGAGTTGTACAAAAACTTTACATAATTGTCCTTCTATTCCATTAATTTGCATTAACGCAATTGGCTTTCCTGAATCATTAATTTTTACTTTCAACATTCGCTTTTTCAGGGCTACAATTTTCACATCAAAGCAGTCTTTTTCTTTAGCATTTTTCTCAACCTCTACACCGTAAGCAAGTGCTTTTTCTACTGTACTTAACTTTTGTGTATGCGTTGTTGCATCATACCGAATCCAATATACATTTACTGGATTTTCACGATGAAGTGTCTTAGGGTTTACGAAATTAGCATCATAAACAACCGTATGGGCATTATTACTTCGTTGAATATAAAACAGACGATTAGGTGATATAGGAGGAGCAGGAAGATACTTCTGGGCCAATAGCTGTAAACTACTGACTATCAACACGATAAATAATTTTATTTTCTTCATGTAATAGTTTTTCAAGAGGATGGTAAAATACATTTTATAAGAAACCGAAACCCCTAATTCTCGGCAAATAGCTCGACTGACGAGGTTCCTATGATATACTACGGCACAAGCCTAAATATCTAATAATTAAGCCAATTTATCAAACATAAAATTCATATTTAGGATTTCTACAATGACAACTCAAAAAAAGATTTCCTTTACTTAACAATATTCTATTATCGTCCTGTTTTTTTGCTCCTATATCTATATAATTTGTCTTTGTTCGGATAATAAAATATATTTGGATAATACAATTCGTATGATATTCAATCCTCTATAAAAACAAATGGAAACTCTTAATCTCAATCGTCGAAAATTCATTCAGGGAGTTTCGGCCACAATTGCCCTATCTACACTTGGCACCAAGGCCAACCCTATTTTTACTCCTGCCAAAACCTATAAAGTAGCCTTAATTGGTACGGGTTGGTATGGTAAAAGTGACCTTTTTCGCCTCATACAAGTAGCATCGGTTGATGTTGTTGCGTTGTGCGACCCCGACCAAAATATCCTTAAAGCAGCAGGAGATTTAGTTGCTAAGCGTCAACAATCGAAGCAAGTGCCAAAACTTTATGGTGATTACAGAAAACTTTTGGCCGAAAATAAATTAGATATTGTTTTAGTGGGTTCGCCAGACCATTGGCACGCCCTGCACGCCATCGAAGCCATGAAATCGGGGGCTCATGTATATGTACAGAAACCAATTAGCACTGATATTATTGAGGGTGAGGCGATGGTAGCTGCCGCACGAAAATATAATAGAGTTGTGCAAGTTGGTACGCAACGCAAAAGTACGCCACATTTAATTGAGGCAAAGAAAAACATTGTCGATGCAGGTCTTTTAGGTAAAGTTTCGCACGTAGAAATGTGTTGCTATTACCACATGCGTAATAATGGCAATCCACCAGTACAAGCCGTGCCTGACTTCTTTGATTACGAAATGTGGACAGGCCCCGCACCGATGCGTCCGTATGATGGTTTACCGCATATTCGTTGGTGGAGAACTTTCAACGAATACGGAAATGGAATTATGGGCGATATGTGTGTGCACATGTTTGATACTGTACGGTGGATGCTGAAACTCGGTTGGCCAAAACGTGTAAGTTCACAAGGCGGAATTTATGTACAGAAAGAAGGAAAATCCAATATTTCAGATACGCAATCAGCCGTTTTTGAATACGATGAACTTAACTGTGTTTGGCAACATCGCTCATGGGGAACGCCTGCTAATAATGATTATCCATGGGCATTTATCCTTTATGGCGATAAAGGTACTCTTTTCGGTAGTACCATGAAATATACGTTCGTACCGCAAGGAAAAGGGGAAAAAATAGAAAAAGATGTGGTGTATGAAAAAGAAAAATATCCAGAAGATTTGACCGAAGAACGCATCGAGTTAAATGCAGCTCCAGCCACTCGCCTCCACATGTTGGATTTCTTGAATGCTATCGAAACTAATTCTCGCCCAATAGCCGATATTGAAGAAGGACATATTTCAACCGCCAGTTGTATTTTGGCAAATATGTCAATGAAATTGGGTCGTCCACTCATTTACGACCCTAAAAAGCGTGAAGTTGTCAACGATAAAGAAGCAAATACGCTGCTCCGCAGGCCATACCGTGGGACCTGGAAACACCCCGAAGTTGGTACTGTGTAAAATAATAATTTGCTTTAGCTTCCTAAAATTCACTTCATTTAGGAAGCTATTTTTTTACTCCTAAACGTAAAATCATTTATGAAAAAAATCTTCTTTTCACTTCTCGCTATCATATTATTACAAAGTAGTAGCCCCAAAAAAGAGCAAACGCCCAATATCATTTTGATTTTCATGGACGATATGGGCTATGGCGATTTAAGTTGCTACGGTGCGGTTAATTATAGAACACCTAACATTGATAAACTCGCCACCGAAGGAATCAGATTCACTAATTTTTTAGCGGCTCAAGCAGTTTGTAGTGCTTCACGAGCGGCATTGCTCACGGGTTGCTACCCCAATCGCATTAGTATTTCAGGGGCTTTGATGCCTACCAGCAAAAATGGTATCAACTCCAATGAAATCACCCTTGCCGAAATGCTCAAACAAAAAAGCTATGCTACTGGTATTTTCGGCAAATGGCATTTAGGGCATCATAAAGAGTTTTTACCACTCCAACATGGCTTCGATGAATACGTGGGCCTACCCTACTCCAACGATATGTGGCCTGTTTATTACGATGGCAAACCTGCAACGCCTACCCAACACATGAGTGCTTATCCTGTTTTGCCTTTAATTCAGAATAACGATAAAAAAGAAGAAATAAAAACGCTTGATGACCAAGCAAAACTCACGACGCTTTACACCGAAAAAGCGGTTAATTTTATAAAAAAGAACAAGAAAAATCCGTTTTTCTTGTATTTACCTCATTCGATGCCGCACGTACCAATTGCTGTTTCGGACAAATTTAAAGGAAAAAGCAAGCAAGGGCTCTACGCCGATTTGATGATGGAAATTGACTGGTCGGTGGGTGAAATCATGAAAACCTTGAAAGAAAATGGCTTAGACAAAAATACTTTGGTCATTTTTACAAGCGATAATGGCCCGTGGCTAAACTTTGGCAATCATGCGGGTTCGTCGGGTGGTTTTAGAGAGGGAAAAGGCACAAGTTTTGAAGGTGGACAACGAGTACCTTGCATCATGCGATGGAAAGGAATAACACCCGAAGGAGTGGTTTGCAACCAGCTTGCGTCAACGATAGATATTTTGCCAACGATTGCTCAAATTACTGGCTCTGAGCTACCAAAAAATAAAATTGATGGCGTAAACATTTTACCCCTAATCAAAGGTGATTTAAACGAAAGTCCAAGAAAGACTTTTTATTATTACTACCGCAGAAATTCATTAGAAGCTGTAAGAATAGAGAATTGGAAATTAGTTTTTGAGCATAAAGGCCGCTCGTACATGAATCAATTGCCAGGAAATGATGGTTTTGCTGGTAAAGCTCCCGAAGATATTCTGATTCCAATGGCACTCTACGACCTTCGCCGTGACCCATCGGAACAATATGATGTGCAAAAACTATATCCAGAAATAGTAGCAGAACTACAAAAAATTGCCGAAGATGCCAGAGAAGACCTCGGCGATGATTTGACTAACCGAAAAGGTAAAAACGTAAGAGCGAGTGGTTTGGTTGAGTAAACTAATAATCCCGTTGTCAGAACTCTTAAACAACGGGATTATAATTCTAAGGTATTAGTGAATATTGCCGATTTATTTTTTGTTCGGGTTTA
>JALQYE010000132.1:0-4755 GCA_023254245.1 Emticicia sp. | reverse complement strand
GGTTTGGTTGAATTATAATATAACTTCGTAGAGACAAGGCATGCCTTGTCTCTACAGCCGATAAATTTACATTTATCTCCCATCATTTCCCACCAGGAGGGCAGTTCTGCTTCAAATAATTAGTGAAAAGTGTATTCAAGTGCTTACGAGTACCTTCGCCTTCATAAATTCCATGACTACGGTTCGGATAAGGCATAAACTGAAACTGCCGGTTATGCTTAATTAGCTCATTTACAAGCATTTCGGCATTTTGGTAATGCACATTATCATCGCCTGTTCCGTGAATATAAAGAAGATTTCCAACTAAGTTTTTAGCGTGTGTAATAGGCGAACCATTCACAAAATCCTCACGATTTTCTTGCGGAAGCCCCATGTAGCGTTCTTGATAGATATTATCATAACAAAGCTGATTACCAACGGCTGCCACCGAAATACCAGTTTGATAAAACTGCGGGTATTGGAATAATAAATTCAAGGTCGAAGAACCTCCCCCACTCCAGCCATGAACCGCCACACGAGTGGTATCAACGTATTTCCATTTTCTGACTTCCTTCACGGCCATTGCTTGGTCACGGATATTAACTACACCGATTTTGCGATAAATGGCTTTTCTCCACGCACGTCCACGTGGCAGTGGCGTTCCGCGATTATCAACCGAAGCGTAGATATAGCCGTCTTTTGCCATATCACCATTATAAAGATTATTGAACCCAGTGCCATAGGTATCTTTTACGGTAGCAGAGGCTGGCTCGCCATAAACATTGAACACAATTGGATAACGTTTCGTAGAATCGAAATTGACAGGTTTTACCATCCAACCTTCGATATCAATTCCGTCTTCAGTTTTTACTTTAAAAAACTCTACTCGTTTGTTTACTTTTAAATTAGCCAATTTTGTAGTAATACTTTCTTTTTCGTTGAGGGGTGAATGGTCGGCCAAATTAATCCACTCTGTCATTGGCGGAATATTCGCACTTGAGAATGTATGTCGAGCAAATTTTCCATTCGGCGAAAGCACATAATTGTGCGTTCCTGCGGGAGCATTTGGCAAAACAGGTTGCATTTCAGTACTACCATCTAATTTGATGCGGAAAAGATAATTTTGTAGAGCATTTTGTGGCGAACCTGTGAAATACACATAACCATTTGCTTCATCAATCAACGGAATATGTACGATGTCGTAATTGCCTTTGGTGAGCAACGTTTCTTTTCCATTCAAATCCATTTTATAGATATGTCGCCAGCCATCTTTTTCGCTTACCCACAAAAACTCTTTGCCGCCTTTCAGCCATTCCCAACCTTCTTGTTCATCGGCCCAACGCTCTTTGGTATCAATCCAAGCCTCGTCAGATTCGGTCTGAATCGTTTTAGTTTTCCCTGTAAGTGCCTGACAGATAATAATTTTGCTTTGATTTTGCTTACGATTCAACTGTTGGATAATAATATCATTCGTATTCGGCACCCATTCCATACGTGGAACGTAAGTTTGCTGAGGGTCGCCCTCAATATTCATTTGTAAGGTCTTTCCAGTAGTAATATTTGCCACCAAAATTTTATACGGTGATGGACTCTCTCCTACTTTTGGATACTCCACTGGCACATTATACGAATAGATTGAATCGGTATTGTTTATCATCAAGAAATCACGAATCTTGGTGGCATCAATTTGCCAATAAGCAATACTTTTCCCATCTGGACTCCAACGGAAGCCATCACGACAAGCAAATTCTTCTTCATACACCCAGTCGAATGTACCATTAATCATTCGGCGAGTGCCGTTAGTAGTCAAGGCTTTGATTTTTTTCGTAGCTAAATCTTCCACAAACAAATTATGCTCACTTACATAAGCCACTTTAGAGCCATCGGGCGAAAATTTCGCAAACATCAACGACGAAGCAGGTTTACCTTGCCCCAATTGATATAAAGCGTTGGTTTTGAGGTCTAAAACCCAATAATCGCCACGAGTATCGTATCGCCAAACTTGCTTAGTATTGGTATAAATCAACGCTTTTGAATCATCATTACTTAGGATATAGCTTCTTACATTCAAAGATTTTTCTGCTCCTTTGGGCGTGAGTTGGGCTTTAGTTATTAAAGTAGTTTTTTGTTGAGAAGGCAAGGTATAAGCCACTACTTCACCACCTTCGGTGCGGGTATAAGCATTGCCATCTTTCGTCCATCTGATTTGTTGTGCTTGGGCGAGAGTTGTTAGAATTAGGAATGAGAGTAATAAGAGATTTTTGTTTTTCATATAACTTTGAGGTGGGTGATGAAGATAATAATTAAAGTTTATTGAGTATTAAGTAGTGAAACTCAGTCAGTGAAAGTACCGATATTTTAGGAAATGGGATACTTTTCAAAACACTAAAGTGATTATCTTCTGTGATAATGAAATCAGCATTCGCCATTAAAGCACAATCCACGAACTTATTATCGTCAGGGTCAACTTTTATCAATTCCCAGAAGAAATATTCCTTAATAAAAACTACATTTGGGCTTTCGATTAAAATATCAAGAATTAACTCAGCAGCATCGAAATTATACTTACTCTCAAAAATCTCAGCATATTCGTCTAATATTTCGGTTGTCACGCACAATTCAAATAGTTGCTTTTGAAAAGCCTGCCAAAGCCAATGCGTTTTTGAACGAGCAGAAAAACAGGTCAATAACTGATTGGTATCAATAACGACCCTCATAAGGTTTTATTTTGAAGATGTTTATGATATGATTTATACGAAGTACGATTGTGTTCTTGTCGCATTTTATCAAAATCCTGCTCAGTATAGCCTTTTTCTTCGGTAATTTGTTCAATATTTTCTTGCAACTTACGGAACTTGAACTCCAACAAAAGTTGACGCAGCTCCTGCATATCTGTTTGATTAAGTTTGACTTTAAACAAACTTAACAACTCAATTTGAGCTTCCGTAAATGGCGGTTGAATAGCGACTCCCATAACAATCTAAAATTTTTACTAAACAAAGATAAATAATACACATATAATTTCAAATCCTACTCTTCGAATCAATAATAATCATAAGCATCTATTTTGGTAATCAAGCCAAACTCTTTTGTACTTGTGTTTCTAAATCTTCTTTTACTCTCGATAAAGCAGTTTTGGTTTCAGCAAAGTAAATATTAAGGTCTTTTATTTGGCTTATTTTAAGATATACTTCACTATTTTTCAAGGATAAAAGAATCTCTTCCAATTGCTGTCTTTTTTGTGATAAAATAGCTAAATGAGACACTAATTTTTCTTTTTGTGTTAAAACCACAGAATTTGAAGCAAAAATATGCTTTTCTAAATCGCCCAAAATTCGATTGACTGTTTCTAAATCATTGGCTTCGTAAGCAGTTTTTAATTCAATGAATGTTTGTTCGGCGAGTTTTTTCTGCTCATCTGGCACTTTATCAGGGTGACATAGTTTAGATGCCTGACGAAATTTATCTTTCAATTCTTTTTGTTCAGCCTCCGAGAGTTCCTTTAATTCCTTAGTTTTGGTTTCTTCAAAACTCTGTTCATATTCTGCATAATCTTGGCTTGCTTCTGCTATTTTCTCTTCGTCATTTTCAAATTCAGCTATTTGTTTTTTTAGCCTTAAAATACTGATTATCAACTCTCCAAGTTCTAAATTATGCTTAATTTCAAAAATATAAATTTGCTTTTCAATATCTAATTTTTCATCTTCCAAACTCGATAGCTGCCATTCTAAAGAACGGATTTCTAACTGCAAAGCTGGAATTTCGGGGTCTTGCCAAGTCGTTATCTGTCGTAGTTTTTGTAATAAGTTTGTTAGCCGAATGACGGACTCTTGATATTTCTGTTTTGCTATTAATTCCAAAATAATTATTACTTCGGGCGGAGGTGTATCGAGTAGTATTGTCTTTATTTTTTTTGTTTGATACAAAATGTCGTCTTCATCTTCAAGTCGAATTACATTGAGTAATGTTTCAAGCCGAATCAATAATTTACCCCAATCAATGCTTGTGTCTTGGGTTCTTCCTCTGATTTTCTCAAACTCTTGGTTAAAATCTATAATTAATTCCCTGTTACCTTCTATAATCGTAATACTTTCGTGATTGGACTGTGCCTTACGAGTCCAATTATAAGAGCCAAAAACCAAGATTTCATCATCAATGATACAAAACTTGTTGTGCATCAAAGGTGCTTTTTCAGAATCATTACCAATAAACGCTACGCTTCCTCCAAATTGATTCAATTGCTCATAATTGATACTCGACTCGTGGTTGATAAAATTATTAGCCAACAAAAGCTCTATTTTTACTCCTTTTTTTGCTTTTGATAATAGAATATCAAACAATTGGCTATCGGTAAACCATGCCACTGCTATTCGGATTTTGTATTGGGCAGATTGAAGAACCTCAATGATTTCGGATTGGATATTTTCAAAGTATGCGTGGGTTTTCATGCAGAAGTTTGACAGTTATATTGATACTGCAATTTAGAAAAATTAGCTAAAAAAGCAGCTTTTTCTAAGGGTTTTCATGTCAATAATGCTATATAAGTAAAAAAACTTTTATTTCAAGTTTTTGTTGGATTACGCTTGGTGATTGTTTTAACTTTGGGTAATTAAAATAATTCAATAATCATAAAGCACAACAATTATGGCATTAGACCCCAGTATTTTATTTGTAATTTACAGTGAATCGAAAGATGAAATCTTTTCCAACATTAGCAGTGGCAATCAAAAGCTTTTTTTCGATGAGATTACTTCAAGAAGAATGTTTGACAGTGAA
>JALQYE010000131.1 GCA_023254245.1 Emticicia sp. | reverse complement strand
TTTCTTCATTCAACGCAAAATCATCAGGAAAAACCATTGGCTCAAATCCAATCGGAAAACACGAAGAAGCAGCAAGTAAATCGCCCACTCTTAATTGGCGAATTTCGTCGGTATTAGCAATATTTACATATTTATTACCAATGATATTTTTGGTATTTTTTTCGGCAGTCTGAAATCGAAAACTATGCCCACTCTGAAAATCAGTGGTATTGATACATACTTCTTTGATATGCGTATTTTTCGATAAATCCCAAATGTTTTCCCACTTCAATTGAAGTAATTTTTCATCATACACTTTGGCAAAAGCATTAATAAAATTCTGTTCTTTTGTGCCTTGCTGCCAGTTTTTATCATCAGACAAAATCTTTACAGCATCGCTCAATAGTTCTTCACCATCCATAAATGCCAGAAGATTCTGCCGAAATTGCTCAAAACTTTCTTTTCGGTGCAACGACAGTAAATAAACTACCACTGCAATAGTACCACCCGAAGCCGAAGCCATGAATTTTGTGCGTTGAAGTAGCGATTTTTCTTTAAACGTTAAGTGATTGAGATACATCATTGTTCCGAGTGCAAACGCAGCAGCACGGAAGCCTCCTCCAGAGAAAGCCAGAGCGATTTCATCGAAGGGTGTTTGTGGATACGATTGGAGGTTTTTGTCAGGTTTTGATGGCATAAAATTGGCGTTATGTATTCCAAATATAGCAAAAAAACGGACAAACAGAAAGAAAAAGCACTGCGAAACTAATGGTTTTGCAGTGCTTTTTTATTTAAAACCAGTTCACAATCAAAAAGTAAAGTGGTAGTCCAACGGTAATATTCATCGGAAACGTAACTGCCAATGCCATTGGCAAATACAAACCTGGATTAGCCTTAGGAACTGTTATTTTCATAGCTGCAGGTACTGCAATATACGAAGCACTGGCTGCCAATACAGCAAAAATGAATCTATTGGTGACATCGGATGTAACCATTGAACTCAAGATTGCAAAAACACACCCATTAATCAAAGGAATAAACAAGGCGAAAGCAAACGGAAAGGCTCCGAAAGAGAAGAATGATTTCAGTTTTCTACCACTTATAATGCCCATATCCAAAAGGAAAATGGCTAAAAACCCTTTAAAAAGGTCGTTTGTAAATGGTTTAATTCCGTCGGCCTGCTTGGCATTCGCCAAAAAACCAATTACTAAACTTCCCAATATCAATAATACACTTCCATTGGTGAGTGAATGTTTAAGTACATCTGAGAATCTGATGCTTTTAACCGTACTTTCGTTATCAAACAATGAAATTAATACTAAACCAATGATAATGGCTGGCGACTCCATCAATGCCATAATTGCCACCATATATCCGTGGATATTTAATTGTTGAGATTCAAGATAAGAAGAAGCAGTTACGAACGTAACAGCACTAACCGAGCCAAAAGCCGCCGCAATTGCCCCTGAATCATAAACATTCAGCTTTCGTTTTAAGATAAAAAAGGTATAGAGAGGAATTAGCAACGAAATACTTATTCCAAGCAACATTGACCAAACAATTTCATTGGTAAAAGCCTCATGAGATAGCTCTTGTCCACCCTTAAAACCGATAGAAAAAAGTAAATAAAGAGAGATAAATTTTGAAGAATTAGGTGGTATTTCTAAATCACTTTTCAGATAAACAGCCAAAATACCTAAAACAAAAAACAATAAAGCAGGATTACTTAGGTTTTCAATGAGTAAATTAAAATTCATAATTTTCGATTTAAAATAAGGATTTATGTTACAAATTAAACATCAGTAATTAGTGTGTATCCAACTACGTCAAGGCGATATTATAGATATACTTATTACTTGAACATTTATTTCGAGGCACAAAATTCGGTATTCTTTTCAATAAATATTTATTTATAATTTCAATACAAATCATAAACAATGTTTATACAATACAATGAATCATATTCAATCTTGTAATCCTTATGAAATATTCTAAATATGGATACTAATCTGGTTTTATGGAGAAGAATTTCGTACGCAATCTATCTTAAAAACCTTTAAAAGGAATGCCTTAAAATTGTAGTAGAGGGGTGACAAAGCCCTAATACCAACCCACTAATGACTACCTATAAGCAACTCACAAGCTTCTATTTTTGCTTAGGACATCATTTTCTTGATTGCATGTGAATCAACTTGATTCGATTGATAACAATGGAAAAGTATAAAAAATATCTTTTTTGATACAATCAAAATTCACTAAATGTATAGAGAGTATGCTCAGAGATTGAGCGGGTAAGATTTAGTTTTCTGGCCATAGAAGTAGCCCGATATCAAGTCTATAAACTTGTAAAACCCTGTAACAGAAAATAATTATTGGTTTTTGGGATAGTAATATTTGATACGTTTCAATAACTCCCGACCCTATCTATCGACTATACCAGTGATTTTCTCAATGACGGTTGGTTTTTATCTTCGATTACAAGGTAAAAATTATTCATCAAGCAAAAGGATAAATATAACTAATGGCGTAAACCAAATGGTTTAGAGGGTTAAATATCTTGAGAATTTAAGGGTTTATACTTTTCCCCAACAAAATAATTAGGGAAAAGTATAAATCCATTCATCAATAGGTTTGAACTGCTATTCTTTCAGTACCATTTATGAATTAACGTTTATTTTGATAATTGCTGAAACTATTTTAATGAGGAAATAATAATGTTTCCACCCTTAGTTGTAGGAAAAACCAAATCCGTTAATACCGCTCGTCCACCATTCGCAAAAATCTCAATTATTGAATTATCTACAAAAATGTCGAGTTTAACGATGCCATTTTGTGGAATAATTTTCATTGATTCAACACTTGGGAATTTCTTACTAAAATCAATTTTGCCAGATTTTATTCTATCAAAAGATAGTTTTTGAGTGGCGATATTGTAGCTCAAAACGCTTTTTTCTTCTCCATTTTTCAGTAAATCAACCGAAAAACCTTTTGAATTTTCTAAATCAATCGTAAGATTTAGTCTATAAGAATTGCTCGGCATTTCGAGGGTTTTCGATTCTAATAGTTCACTTACTTTTAAAGTCAAAGTTTCGGTCTGAATTTTATCTGAGCAAACTGGCTTTTGAACTAAATGAAACTTGCCGTTTTCATTGACCAATGATAATTTTCGAGGCATTGAAAACATTCCTCTTCTACCTTCTGACGGAATATCGGGTGCATAAGTCCAGTTACTTTCCCAAGCCATAATCATCGGGTTTTTATCTTTTGATGGAAGATTATTGAATGGAATGGCAGCATAAAAATCTTTACCATAATCCACTCTTAAAACACCTTCTTGGGCATCGGGTGTAAAGCTTTTTCCGTCAAAATCACCTACAAAATACTGCATTCCTGTAAATTCGGTATCTTCTGCTGCACTCGAAATAAACATAACCCATTTTGATTTATCACTGTTTTCAACAGGAACTTTAAACAACGATGGGCATTCCCAAATTTTTGCAACATCGCCCATGTTTCCAAATTCGCTCAACAATTTCCAATCTTTTAGGTTTGAAGATTCATAAATCTGCACCATAAATTCCAATGGTTTAGCAACAATCATTATCCATTTTCCTTCATACATAAAAACATTGGGGTCTCTAAAATCTTTCAGACCAATGTTTAGTACTGGGTTTTTGTCATAAAACTTCCAAGTTCTGCCTTTGTCTGAGCTATAAGCTAAACTTTGATGCTGTGCCAAACCTGTACCTTTTTTGTCGATATGAGAGGTGTAGATTGCTACCATTCCTTTTGTGAAGCCTTTTTCAAAAAAGCCCGAAGTATTTAAGCTATCAACAACAGCACTTCCTGAAAAAATCATCGTAGTTGAGCTATCTACATTCATTGTTTCAGGAATGGCAAGTGGCAATTCTTTCCAGGTTCTCTGGTCTTTACTCACGGCGTGTCCCCAACTCATGTGTCCCCATTTATCTCCAAAAGGATTATACTGATAGAATAAATGATATTCACCATCTAAATAAACCATGCCATTCGGGTCATTTACCCAGTTTTTTTCGGGCGTATAATGATACGCTGGTCGGTATGTGGCTGGCTCATTTTTAAGTGTTTTACTTGTCGGCGAGCAAGCATTTAGCATGACCGCAATCGATAAAAAAGTGAATATTTTTTTCATTGATATTTCTGTTTACGATGAATAAATTTGATAAAAAAATGGTAGCAGTAAAAAAAACTACTACCATTCTAATCTTTTAACTTAATATATTACAACCTATGTTAAGTATTTTTAAAACCCAGGATTTTGTTTGTATAAACCATTCGTGAAAGTGATTTCAGCTTGTGGAATCGGCAAATATTCATCTCTTCCTGCGGTAAATTTAGCCGTTGCTAAGAAAGGTCTTCTTACTTTTTCTTTTGCTATATATCCATTGAGTGTTTGCTCAGCAATGCCCCAACGCACTAAGTCAAAAAAGCGTGACCCCTCGGTGGCAAATTCTAAACGACGTTCCCACATCAAGGCTTTCCATGCAAAATCTTGTGTCCAACCTGTTGCTGAATAGGGCTTTACGTTGTATTTTGAAGCAAAAGTACCATCCAATTTTTTGAGTTTTCCTGTACTTGCAGCAGCTCTATTTCTGATTTGATTAATTAATGGTAAGGCTTTATCTTGTTGTCCTAATTGGATGTATGCTTCAGCTTGCATTAACAAAACATCATCATAACGGAGGATATCATAGTTTTTTGCTGTACCCATAAATGGCCCAAGCTTAAAATATGAACCACTTGATGCCAATTGCTGGAAACGCATGGTATGAAAATTACCATAAACACCTGCATCACGTACCCAACTATTACTGAATAATTTTGTGTTGTCATATTTATAAACATGCCCGTCGATACCCACAGTATGGTCAAGGCGTGGGTCAACTGTTTGTGTTGATAAATCGGCAATTTTATCATTGAAAGTATCGAAGTTTGGCAGGCCATTAGCATCAGTTGTATGGGCATTTACTAAGTTTTGGCTACCCGCATGAAATCCACAACAGCCATATTGAGGTGCTCCGTGTGGGTAGTTTAAGCCATCTTCGTAGCTCATACGTCCTGCCGTAGTACCGTCATTCACAGTAAACTGAATGGCAAAGATTGATTCTGGTCCGTTTTCTGTTTCTGGCAAGAAATTTTCAGCAATATCTTCACTTAATCTGTATTTACCCGAAGAAATAACCGCTTGGGTGAGGGTAACAACTTCTTGCAATCTTGTTTTGTTGATGTTTACAACTTTATGATTTACATCTTGTTCATAAGCTTGATACAAACGCACTTTTGCTAAATATGCCTGAGCCGACAATTTATTTGCTCTTGCAAGGTCTGGTTGAGTAGTTGGCAAATTATCAATTGCATATTGAAAATCGGCAGCAATTTTATTCCATGATTCATCATTACTGAGTGTATTCGAAACTTTCAAAATCTCTTCTTCTGAAAGTGTTTCATCGAAAATTGGAATGTTTTTGTACAGTTTTTTCATAATGAAATAACTATGTCCTCTCAAAAAACGTAATTCAGCCAAACGTACTTTTTTTGCAGGATAATTTGCTTCATTGAGTGTATTTACTGCACGAAGAGCTACGTTACATCTTGAAATTGATTTAAAAAGATTTTGCCAAGAACGAGTAACAAATGCACCAATAGTCGGCGTTGTTAGGTTATAATGTTCTAAGGCATCAATTTCGCCAACGTCGCCAGTACCGCCACCACCTTTGTAGGCATCATCAGAGCGAACACTTCCATACACCCAATCGCTATAGATTGGTCCAATCATATCACCATTACCAATAGCGGCATAAGCGGCCGTAACCAAGCCATCAATTGCGGTTGGTGATGTTAAATCTGATGAAGACAATACACCCGTTGGCGTGTATTCGAGAGCATCTTTACACGAACCGAAAAAGAGTAGCCCCGTAAATAATATAGCTGATAATATCTTATTTTTCATTTTTGAAATTTGTTTTAAGTTAAAGCACCCTTCGGGGGTGGTTCGACAATTCGATTTAGAGGTTAGATTAAAACGATGCGTTAATTCCGAAGGTAAATGTTTTAGGAATCGGAACAGGGTCAAGGTCAATACGCTCAGGGTCTGGGCTCAAATAACTTTTACTCTTGAACCAAAACAAGTTTTCGGCCATTGCATAAACACGTACTCTTGAAAATACAGATTTAGGAGTGATTGAATAGCCCAACTGTATATTTCTCATTTTAAAATACGAAGTATTAACAATGAAATAGTCAGAAGTACGACCTTCGCCATTGTTATCTTTCAGGGTTAAAGCAGGAACGTTTGTATTGGTATTCGTTGGTGTCCAAGCATTAAATACGCCTGGCCCTACGTTTTCTCTGCCTTTCATCAGATTATTGAATAAAGTATAAACATCAAAACCTGTTTTTCCTGCTACGCCCGAACCAAAAATCGAGGCATCAAATTTCTTGTAAGTCAAATCTATTCTTACACCGTATTCAAGTTTGGGGAGTGTTGTTCCAATCCAAGTTCTGTCTAAATCATCAATTTTGTTATCTCCGTTTACATCAACATAACGGATTCTTCCTGGCCCAGCACCGATTTGTTTAGGTGCAGCATCTACTTCTGCTTGCGATTGGAAAAGACCATTTGTCTTGTAACCAAAAATATCGAATTGAGAGTGTCCAATAATTGTATTTACTAAGTTTCCTGCATAAGCTGGACGAACATTTTCTGGCAATTCGGTGATTTTATCTCTAAAATGAGCAAAGTTTGTTACAATATTGTATTTCAAATCATTACCCGCTGTTCCACGATAGCCCAATACAAACTCCCAACCTTTGTTAGATTTTGCTGCACCATTTACTGCTTTTGTTTGACCTTCGCCAAGCGTAGCTGCCACTGGTGGTGTAATCAAAATACCCGAAGTTTTGCGTGAGAAATAATCAAATGAACCAAAGATTTTGTTGTTTAGAATGGCATAATCAAGCCCTACGTTTACTTCATCAGTCGTTTCCCATTTCAAAGCTGAATTAGCCGCTTGTGTTTGAACAAATCCCGATGGCAATGTGCCAGTATTTGCACCCGACAATGAATAAGCAGTACCAATATTCATGTATTGCTCCCAAAAACCACCAACTAATTGAGCTTGTGTTGTACCGTATCTTGTATCGAAAAGTCCAAAACGAGCTAAATCGCCAATCTGCTGATTTCCTACACGACCAACCCCAACTCTTGCTTTCAATTCTGAGAAAATGTCATTATTTTTCATAAATCCTTCTTGGTCAATTCTCCAACCTAACGAAGCCGCAGGGAAAATACCATATTGATTATCAGAACCAAAACGAGACGAACCATCACGGCGAACTGTTACGGCAGCTAAATATTTATCTGAAAAATTATAATCAACACGAGCAAATTGAGAGAACAAACGATGTCCCGTTGAACCACCCGAAACCGTTGTGTTTCCAGTTCCTGCATTGAGCGTAAAATAATCTTCGGTTTGAAGAGCAAAACCTTCTTTTTTGGTTGATTGGAAATCTACATCGGTTTTGATATATTCAGTTCCTACCAAAAACTTAAATTGATTTTTGGTGTTCAAATCCAAATTATAGCGTAGTGTATTTGACCATGTAGTGCTTAAGTAATGATTTTGGTCTAAAGTCAAACTATTGGTTGTACGGTTAAATGCTCCTTCCGAAAATTTTGGTGTAATAATTTTATTCAAAAACGTCGCATTATCAGCCCCTAAATTTGATTTGAAAAACAAGTTTTTAATCGGTTGAATTTCTACAAAAACATTTCCGAATGAACTCAAACGATTGGCATTATTCCATTTGGCAATATCTTGCATGTGCAATGGATTGTTTCTATCAGAATATCCACCGCCCGATGCACCAGCATAAGTTGAACCATCTTTTTGATATACAGGAATTGTAGGTGCTAATGTAACGGCCAAAAACGAAGTTGAAGCACCACCCAAATCTCTGGCAGTAAGTGTTTCGTTAGAGTTGGCGATACGTAAATTAACACCAAATTTCAATTTATCATTAAAGGCACGAGTCAAGGCATTGATGCTACCACTCAGACGATCATAGTTGGTGAATCTCAACATTCCAGTATTTTTCAATTGCCCCAAGTTGATTTCTACCGATGAATTTTTATTTCCATAAGAAGCTGTGAAATCATTTTTTGTAACAATACCCGTCTTATACATCACATCTTGCCAATTGGTATCACCTACTGGTGTGTTTTGGTCGCCACCAACAAATGGCTTTACTGTTACACCACTCAATACAGGGTTTTTGTAGTCGTTATTCCAGCTAAAAGTATAAATATCTCCATAACCAGCAGCAGGGTCTTGTCCATCATTGACTGAAGCTTGCCACAAGGCTTTTCCTCTATCAACTGAGTTCAGCATATTAAAACGCATAGATTTTTCAGATTGAGCAGAAACACTGCTATTGAACTGAAATTCAACTTTCCCGTTAGTGTCTCCACCACTTTTCGTTGTTACGATAATAACACCATTGGAAGCTCTTGCACCATAAATAGATTCAGCCGAAGCATCTTTCAATACTTGTACCGACTCGATATTGGCAGGATTCATGTTTTGAAATACCTCTGGACGAGTAGTCGGAATACCATCAATGATATAAAGTGGGTCGTTATTACCTAAAGTATTTGCTCCACGAATCAAAATACGAGCGTTTGTTCCATTTGGCGAACCATCTTTTTCGATATATAAACCTGGTACACGACCTTGTAACGACTGCATAGGATTGCCCGAACTGTTGTTTTTGATAGGTTTTAAATCAACAACCACAACAGAGCCAGTCAAGTCTTCTTTACGTTGAGAAGTATAACCAACTACCACTACCTCGCTCAATTCTTTACCAAGAGCCAAGGTAACTTGCACATCGCTCGCACCTTTCACCGAAACTTCTTGCGAAGTATAACCAATAAAAGAAATTTGTAATGTTGAAGCATTTTCTGGAACAGCAACCGAAAACTTGCCATTCGCATCTGTAATTGTACCGACTTTTGTACCAGTCACAAGCACACTTGCACCGATGAGAGGCTCATTGTTGTCGCCTCCTCGGACAGTGCCAGTAACCTGACGTTGGGCGTAAATCAATTGTAATGAAAGTAACATTACAATAAATGATAATAGAGTTTTTTTCATCATTTGAATTGTTTTTAATTAAATATAGGTTAAACTAAACATGACTCGTACTGAGTGATTTATTCATTAAAAGTTGAATTTCTTCTTTTGAAATGACTGGCGATGCACCATGATGCGTAGCCACCAAAGCTCCCATGGCACAGGCTTCGGCAAGGGCGTTTTCTACGGGTGTATTTTTCAGGAAATTAGAGATAAAAGATGCCAAAAATGCATCGCCACTACCAATGGTATCCACTACTTCTACTTCAAATCCAGTGCTTTGGAAAAATTCGTTGTTGTGTAACAGCATTGCTCCATCTTCGCCGAGTGTTACACAAATTGTTTTGATTTTGAATAGTTCTGATAAGCGAATCAAGTTTTCTTGAATCGTTTCTGAAGTAAAAAACCAAGCCGAGATTTCATCTAATTCGATATGATTGAGTTTCAGCAAATCGGTATTATTCAATAAATACTCAATCGTTACCTTATTGTAGTGGGGTGGGCGTAAATTGATATCCAGCACCTTGAATTTGGCATCCGCTAAAAATTTTTTGAGGGTTTCAAAAGTTTGTTCCGACCTTGCCGAAAGGCTTCCAAAAACAAAACAATCCGACTGTTTTACAGCCTCCAGTGCTTCTGTTTCTAACAAAATATAATCCCATGCAACAGGTTTTACGATTTTGTAGCTTACATTGTTTTTATCATCCATGTTCACTTTCACTACGCCAGTTAAGTGCGTTTGTCCGTGTTGGATAAACTTCGTATTTAGACCATTTTCTTCAACAAAATCTATCAATTCAGTACCTAAATCATCAGTCCCTACTCTACTTATGATAGAGGCATTATTGCCAAAGTTTTTTAAGTGAATAGCTACGTTCATTGGAGCTCCACCAGGCATTTTGCCAGTAGGAAGCATATCCCAAAGCATTTCTCCGAAGCAGACGATATTTTTTTGATTATTATTCATTTTTTAGTGTGCTACAATAATGTTATCAATATTTTCAAGAGATTTCCCTTTGGTTTCGGGCATGATTTTCCATGCAAAAAGCAATTGCAAAACCATCATTGAAGCAAAAAATGCAAAGACGATTCCACCACCAAAGGTTTCGGCTATATAAGGAAAAGTGAAAGTGATGATACTTGCCATCAACCAATGTGTAAAACTGCCCAATGCTTGGCCATTGGCACGAACTTCATTAGGGAAAATTTCGGAGATAAATACCCAAATAACCGCACCTTGTGAGAAAGCAAAGAAAGCAATGTAGGCAAATAGATAAAATGGTACATTCATGCCCATGCGTTGCGTAAAAAATGCTTGAGAAACCAAAACGAGTGTCAATATAAGTCCGCATGAACCCACAATCATTAAGGCCTTACGACCAAACTTATCAATCAATGAAATACCCAAAAGTGTAGAAACGAGGTTGATGAGACCAATACCAGCCGATGAAAGTAAAGCCGAATCTTTACCGATTCCTGCCATTTCAAAAATACGTGGAGCGAAATATATAATAGCATTGATGCCCGAAACCTGATTGAATACCGCAAACAAAACTGCCAACATAATCGGCTTACTGTAAGCCTTTTGGAATAACGAAACCTGAATTTTTGAGGTATTTTGCTTAATCGAAGCAATAATTTGTTCAGCAGAATTTTTATCAATCGTATTCAAGATTGTGCGAGCGGTGGTAATATCGCCTCTTTTCAAAATCAACCAACGAGGGCTTTCAGGTATTAATAAAACTGTAATGGTAAATATAATAGAAGGAAAAGCCTGTACGCCCAACATCCAACGCCATTCGTTTTCGCCGATACCCGATAATAGATAGTTAGAAAGATAGGCCATCAAAATTCCAAAAACGATATTGAACTGAAACATTGCCACCAAACGTCCACGCTTTTGGGCAGGAGCAATTTCGGAAATGTATAATGGGGCTACCACCGATGAAACACCAACGCCAAGCCCACCCATAAATCTAAAAACCAAGAAAACTGGCCAATCAACGGCGTAGGCAGTACCGAGTGAAGAAACCAAATAAAGTAATGCAATGATGAGAAGTGATTTTTTTCTGCCTAATTTTTCGGCAGGAATACCGCCAATTACTGAGCCGATAACTGTACCAATTAAGGCAATAGATACCGTAACGCCGTGCTCGAAGGCACTGAGATTCCAGAGTTTTTGGAGGGTTTGTTCAACGCCCGAAATAACGGCAGTGTCGAAGCCAAATAGAAAACCACCCAATGCGGCAGAAAGCGACCAGAAGAAAATTTTGAGGTTTTGATTCATTTCAAACTTGTTAAGTTTTTTTGATGAACCAAAATTAGGGCTAAGCTTTAAGGGTAAATTTTAGTATTTATTCAAATACTTACAATTTTGATACAATTAAATAAACACCTTATAATCAAGCATTTACATTAACACTTATTTATGTTTTTGATATAAATTTTTATAATTGAAACAAGAAATATCAATATTGTTACAATCACCCATTTCGCCATTCAGTTGGCGTTTGGTTGGTTTTTTGTTTGAAGAAAGTGGTAAAATAACTTGGGGTACTAAAACCCAATTCGTAGGCAATTTCGGTAATGTTTTTTTCTTGTTCTTTTAATAAAATCTTTGCTTTTTGGAGTTTGTACTCGGCAATATAATCAGCTACATTTTTATTAGTCAATGCCGATATTTTTCTAAAAAGCTGCACTCTCGACATACCTAATTGTTGACTTAACTTTTCAACCGAAAGTGTGCTATCTTTGATATTTTTTTCGATTAATGCTTCAAATTCTAATAAAAATCTTCGCTCTCCTTTCTGTAATTGATTTGGATTAATAACTTCATTTGAGAATCTCCGCCTCATTCTATCTCGGTTTTCTACCAAACCCTTTAGTTTTTCTTCCAATAATTGTTGGTTAAATGGCTTCAAAATATAATCATCAGCCCCCGCTTTCGTACCTTCAATCTGGCTTTCGATTTGACTTTTAGCCGTCAATAATATAACTGGAATATGTGAAGTTCTAAAATCTGACTTTACCTTTTGGGTAAGAGCAAAACCGTCCATTCCAGGTAACATTACATCACAGATAATAATATCAGGAATATACGACAGAATCTCTTGCCAACCTCGTTC
>JALQYE010000130.1 GCA_023254245.1 Emticicia sp. | reverse complement strand
ACAAACTAAAAACCTTACTACGCCAATGAACTTCAACTTTAAAGAAATCATCTCGGTTTCGATTATCTTATTTTCGGTCATTGATATTTTGGGAGCAATTCCGATAATCATTGATTTACGAAAAAAAGCGGGTAGTATTCACGCCGAACAAGCAACATTGGTTGCAGGTGGCTTAATGATTACATACTTATATTTAGGGATAAGTATCTTGAGTTTATTTGGCGTTGATGTCAAATCATTTGCCATTGCGGGGGCGTTAATTTTATTTCTGATTGGTTTTGAAATGATTCTCGGAAGAAGCATTTTCAAACACGAAACAACCAATAGTAAGGCCACTTCAATAGTGCCTTTGGCATTTCCGATTATTGCGGGGGCTGGAACAATGACTACAATTATCTCATTGAAAGCGGCTTATCAAGAAGAAAATATTGTTGTCGGAATTTTATTAAATTTATTGGTCGTTTATATAGTTCTTAGAACTTCGCAGCAACTCGAAAAAATTCTTGGTCCAACTGGAGCAGATATTCTCCGTAAAGTTTTTGGAATGATTCTGATTGCTATTTCAATTAAATTGATAAAAACGAACTTATTTTAATTTAGAAAATCGTTAAATTAAAAAACCGTTGCCTTCGACTCCGCTCAGGCAACGGTTTTGTTTTTTCATAATTTTGTGTTTCTATTTTTTCTTTCTTAAATAGACATTTCCATGGTCTGAACGAATCGTTAGGTTTACCCCTCCTCCATTAATTGTACCAATGGTGGCATTGGTATCATAGCAATTACAATCAGCATCGTAGTTTTGTTTATTAGACCATCTTCCATCTGCATAGGCTATTGTTTTTTGAGCAGGAAAACCATCAACACTTACCGTTCCTTTTAGAGTTTTGGTAACTTGACCAGTTGGAGAAGTAGCTTGAACTTTAGCAATTTTTTCAGGACTATCCTGTTTATCACCTTTTTCACCTTTCTCTCCCTTATCATTTACCTCTTCAAATTTTGTTGGAGCTATATCAAAATCAGTAAAGAAATCGGCATACGTTGCCTGTACTTTTAGGTTAGCTTTCGTATCGGCAGGCAATGTTATATCAACCGCACCACTTGCAGAAATTGAGTTTGGACGACTTTGGTTGAGTTGGTCATATTCGATATACATTTTCCCATATCCGCCACGGGCAACTATTGGCCCACTAACATTCTTAATATTGAGTGTAGAATAAGAAGTTTCAGCTTCAACCTCCCCTTTCATACCCGTAATCAACCATTTTCCGTAAGAGTTCCCATTTTCTTTAATACTCACGCTCATATCTTTTGGAACTTTAACTACGAAATTGCCAAAATACTTGCTTTTAGGGAGTTTAATTTTGAGCGTATTGCCCTCTACTTGTACACTTGCTCCAATGCCTGTATTATCTACTGCTCCACCAGGCGATACAATTTTGAGTCCTTGTGCTTCTTCGGGAAATTCTCGTTCTTGTTTATCCGACTCAATGATAACTTCCGTACCCGCAATTCCTTCAACAATCAAATTGCTACTGGCACTCAGAATCACCACTCGTTTGTCGGCTCCGCTAAAATTTTGCTTGAATGTACTCTGCTTATTTTGAGCAAAAACGGTCATTGTTGTTATTGCTAATAATGCTATTTTAAGGTAGTTTTTCATAATTTTTGTATTTACGATTCTTAATTTTTTAAATAATAATTTACTAATCAAACACCTACAAACTCAACACTCGTGTACTCTCTTCGGCTTTTTGGCGTACAAACTCCGACGTTGAGTTGTCTTCAGCCAATAATCGAAGGGCAGGTAGTGCTTTTCGCTCATTGTATTTGGTTAAAATATCAATAATTGAAATCTGTAAGGTTGGTTCTTGTTGTTTCAACAACGATTTCACGAGTGCATCACGCACATTGGTATTATTCCCGAAACGTCCGATTGCGTCGGCCGCTGCAATTCGTACATTCACATTTCGGTCATAATCAAGAGTATAAATAAGAGCTTTTAGCACTTGCTCATCGGGTTGTTGCAAATCATAACTATAATTAACTGCCTGAATCCTATCGGACGGTGATTCTTTTTTGAGCATCGACAAAATCAGTAAATCTTTGGTTTCTTGAATTTCTTTTTTCAATGTACCAATTTCATTCAGCACATTTGGTTGTTTGTTCGATGCCAATTGTTTGGGTGCAACATAAATCGTATCAACACGCACAACTGGGACTTCTACTACTCTTTCAATAATTTTCGTAGGGTTAGCATCAGCTAAATCACCTGTATTTGCCTGATTACCAACAGTTTTTCGACCAAACCAAAAAGCCAAAGCTAAACCTGCCACGCTGGCAGCGTATTTAAAAGCAGCTCGCTCATAGAAACGAATAACTTTAGTTTGTAGCTTTGCTGAAAGTTTTTCTTTTTCTGCCGAAAGGAAATCATAAAAGGCTTTATCCCTCGAAGCATCAAAATCTTTATCGATTGATTTATTGATGGACAAGAAGACTTCTTTCGATTCTTCAAACTCGGTTTCAGAACCTTCATTCTTGGCAAAAAAATCTTCTATTTCCTGCTTTTTAAGGGCAGAAAGATTATTTTCCAGAAAATCAGCCAGTAATTCTTCTTTTTTATTTTTCATTTCTTTTTCCAAAATTTACAAACGAAATGGAATTTCATTCCACATTTATACATCTACATCCAAACTCAAATAGACTTCTCTTAGTTTTTTGATAGCTCGATGCACTCTTACTTTCACGACCGAAACCGATACATTGAGCATTTCGGCAATTTGCTCGTATTTCATGTCTTCAAATCTACTTAGGTGCAAAACTTCTCGATATTCATCAGGTAATTTTTGTAAAGCTATTCGTATTAATTGATGATTTTGGTCATCGAAGGTTTCTTCTTCTTCAAAATCATAATTTTCACTTAACTCACTCATCTTCAAATGGTTATCTTTCAGATGGTCATGAAATAAATTTCGAGCAATCCTGTAAATCCAAGTTCTGAACTCATACCCATCTCGATACGAATGTCGATAATGAATCATCCGATAGAAAGTTTGCTGTGTAAGGTCATGGCTTGTCTCCCACTCTATACCAAAGCGTAGGAAGAAATTCAAAAGCGGACGTTTGTAGCGTTCGTACAAAACCGCTGCTTTGTCAAGCTCGCCATTAAAAACACATAACATGGCCGTTTCATCGGTCATAAAATCTATCGTTTTATTTGTTTCTGAATATACTTACTTGAATAGTAACAGAAGGTTACAGTTAATCTAAAAATTTTTTTTGAGCGAAACTCTAACATAATTTAGTAGGTTTTGTTATTACAGCATCATCTATTTCTACAAAAATTGTCCGTTAGTCTTGTTTGATTCTCCGTTCATCAAATGATTGTTACGAAATTTGGCATTTTTGTTTAGTTTTACCAGTAATATTCTTCAAACTATTAATTCAAATTTATGAAATTATTAAAATTTACTTTTTTAAGTTCGTTGATTTTGAGTGTGGCCCTCGGAGCAAATGCCCAAAAAAAAGACGAAAAAAAAGCAGAAGACCCTAAACCAGCTACCCCAGCCCCTGCCGCTCCAGCAAAACCTGCAGAAGCCCCCAAAACAGGCCCAAAACCTTATAAAGAAGTAATTACGGACAAGGCAAAAACCAGCAAAGGTTTAATGACTGTCCACAAAATTGATGATAAGTATTTCTTCGAAATCGGTGATTCGTTGATGGGTCGTGATATCATGACCGTAACTCGTTATTCAAAAACTGCCGCAGGTGGTGGTATTTTTGGTGGAGAAGAAGTAAATCGCCAAGTTGTTAGATGGGAAAAAGGCCCAGAAAACAAACTTTTCTTGCGTTCGATTACCTTCATAATTGCCAGCCCAGATAGCACAAAACCAATTTTTCAAGCGGTAAAAAATTCAAGTGCAGACCCAATCATTGGCGTGTTTGATATTAAAGCCTTGAAAAAAGATACATCTTCGGTGATTGAAGTTACCGAATTTTTCAAAGGAGATAATCAGGTGTTCTCGCTCGACCCTGTGAATAAACAATTATTGAAAATTGCGGCAATTCAAGCTGACCGCTCATTTATTCAACATATTCGTTCGTACCCAATCAACACCGAAATTCGTACAACCAAAACTTTCAGTGTTATACCTCCATCGGTTTCTTTAGCTCCAATTCCTCAAATCGGAAATTACCTTCCTGCTTCGCGTGATGCGGGTGTGGTTACAATGGAGTTTAATACGTCGATGATTATTCTACCCAAAACACCGATGCGTAAGCGTTATTTCGACCCACGTGTGGGTTATTTTGCCAATCAATACGCAAATTTTGGAGAAGAATCACAGAAATCTGATAATGAGGTTTTTGCAGTAAGATGGAGACTTGAGCCTAAGAACCAAGCCGATGCCGAACGCCAAAAACGTGGAGAGTTGATTGAACCAAAAAAACCAATCATTTATTATATTGACCCAGCAACGCCACAAAAATGGCAAAAATACCTCAAAGCAGGGGTTGATGATTGGCAAGTAGCTTTTGAAAAAGCTGGTTGGAAAAATGCCATTCGTGGCGAATACATGAACCCAGCCGATAGCCTTGGTTTGGAAGATGCACGTTACTCAGTAATCAGATATTTTGCGGCTGATATCCAGAATGCGTATGGCCCTAACGTACACGACCCACGTAGTGGCGAGATTTTAGAAAGCCACATCGGTTGGTATCATAACGTAATGCGTTTGGTGCGTAACTGGTATATGATTCAGACAGCAGCAGCAGACCCACGCTCACGCAAGAAGAACTTTGATGATGAATTGATGGGGCAATTAATCCGTTTTGTATCCTCACACGAAGTTGGCCACACGATTGGCTTACGCCACAACATGGGTGCGAGTTCTGCAACGCCTGTTGAAAAATTACGTGATAAAGAATGGGTTGCTAAAAACGGACACACTTCATCTATCATGGATTATGCTCGTTTTAATTACGTAGCACAACCAGAAGATGGCGTTACGGATTTCTTCCCACGTATTGGCGACTATGATGTTTGGGCAATTCAGTGGGCTTATAAATATTTTGCTGATGCAAAAAGTGCTACCGAAGAAAAAGCTATCTTAAATGAACTAACTAAAGAAGCCGTAAAAGACCCACGTAAGCGTTTTGGTACAGAGGTTAGCCCTTTTGACCCACGTTATCAGACTGAAGACTTGAGCGATAACGCCATGAAAGCCTCTGATTATGGTATCAAAAACTTACAGAGAATTTTACCAAACTTACCAGAATGGAGCAAAGAGAATGGTGAATCTTACAAAGAATTAGCCGAATTATATGCAAACGTAACTGGTCAATACCGTCGTTATATTGGTCACGTAACCAAAAATGTTGGTGGAATTTATGATACGCCAAAAACATACGATATGGAAGGTTCAGTATTTGAGGTTGTACCAAGAGCTACACAAAAAGAAGCTGTTAATTTCTTGAACCGTCAAGTTTTTGAAACGCCAACTTGGATGCTTGATAAAAACATTTTAAGCAAAATTAACCCAGAATCAGGAGTTGAGGCCGTAAAAGCAATTCAGGAAGCTACGTTGAATAACCTTTTGGCAGGTGACCGTGCCGTGAGATTAATGGAAACTGGTTCAGCAAGTGCTGCCAATTATAATTTGGATGAATTAATGACCGATTTACGTGGAAGTATCTGGTCGGAATTAAAATCTAAAAAGGTAATTGATATTTACCGTCGTAATTTACAAAAAGTATTTGTTGAGAAAGTAACTTCATTGCTCACACCAGGTATGGCTGCTGTTTCGTTCATTCCACAAGGAGCTACTTATGGTTTTGAAACTCGCATGGTTGATTTGAAAAAAACTGATTTACCATCTATTGCAAGAGCCCATCTGGAAGCATTGAAAGGAGAAATCAAAGCTGCTTTACCATTGACTACTGATAAAATGAGTAAATATCACTTGCAAGATGTTTTGCAAAGAATTGATACAGCATTGAATCCAAATAAATAATAAACACAGTTTTTATGAATAAAAGGGCGAGACGGTTGTCTCGCCCTTTTTTATTAAAAGACTCATAAAACAAAGTATTCGTAAAAAGAAATTTATAAGCTTTTTATATTTTCTCTGTAATTTTACCAAAAATCTAATTCATAAATCAATGCTCGCAAAGTTCCGCCATTTATCCTACTTACTAAGTATTTCATTTCTTATTAGTTCTTGTATATCAACAATTACGCCTAAAAGCACTACCTATGTAGCAGGTTTTCCCGAAGGTCTCGAAAATGCCTCAAAAAGTAGTTATACCGCAGGAAATGTAGAGTTAACTGGCGGCAGTTGGTACTTTGAAGACGCCCTCATTGGTACTACCGCCAACGATACCAAAAATGAATCTCGTGCCATCAGAATTAGAGAAACAGGTTTTGTTCGTATGAATTATGATATTTTTGGGGTAAAAGAAATTAATATTTCTTATGGGGCATACAACGGCGATGGCGATTCTGAATGGGAGTTATACGTTTCAAAAAACAGCGGTTCTTCTTGGACAAAATTTGGTGTTACACAAAAAACTTCGGGCAACAAACTTTCTACTACTGCATTTACAATCAACGAATCAAGCAAAATCAGGTTTGAAATTCGTAAAATTTCGGGTGGAGCAAATCGCCTCAACATTGATGATATTATTATTACTTCAACTGGTAATTCAGCAACAAATTCGACTACCCCAACCCGTGATGATAATTTGGCAATGGGTAATCCGAGCAATGCTGACGCCAAAGATGAAAACAATTATTTGATGATAAAAAAACAGTATGTTTTGTCGTATAATCGTAGTAAAGGTACGGCCAATTGGGTGAGTTGGCACCTCAGCATGGCATGGAAAGGCACAACCCAACGAACCGATAATTTCAGACCAGACCTCACCCTTCCGAGTTCGTGGTATAGAGTTATTACATCGGACTACACAAATTCGGGCTTTGACCGTGGGCATCTTTGTCCATCAGATGACCGTGACGGTAGCTACGAAGATAATGACGAAACTTTTCTGATGACTAACATTGCCCCCCAAGCCCCAAGCAATAATCGAGGGCTTTGGGCTGACTTAGAAGATTATTCTCGCAAAATTGCAGCTGCTGGAAATGAACTTTACATTGTGGCGGGTGTATATGGAAAAGGCGGAACTGGGAGTAATGGCGGTAAAACCAGTACACTTGATAATGGTAAAGTGATTGTTCCTGAATCATTTTGGAAAGTAATAATAATCTTACCAGTAGGAAGCAATGATATTACTCGTATTGATGCACAAACACGCGTTATAGCCGTCAATATACCCAATAAAGAAAGTGTAGAAGGAACAAAATGGGGAGAATACCGTTTAAGTATTGATGATTTAGAAGCCCTAACTGGATATGATTTTTTATCAAACGTACCAAGTGCTGTTCAAAAGTCGTTAGAATCAAAAAAAGATACGGGGCCAACCCTCAAAATTGCCAACTTCAGATATTAATGGTGCAACAAGTATTTAACTTGTTGATTGTAATGCTATCCAACTTTATGAAAAACCTATACTTGATAATTTTATTGAGCGTTAGTTACTTCCACCCTTCTTTTTCTCAATTCCTCACCTCTTCTACGCTACCTATTGTGGTGATAAACACCAATGGAGCAACTATTTATGACGAGCCCAAAGTAAAAACAGATTTCAAAATCTATTATAATGGGCAAAGGAAAATCAACAATGTCAATGATAAACCTCATTATGATGGCTTTGCGGGCATCGAATACCGAGGTTCATCTTCTCAGATGTTTCCTAAAAAAAGCTTGGGTATTGAGTTATGGAACGAAAAATCTGAATCTATTGAAGCCTCTTTGCTTGGAATGCCAAAGGAGTCTGATTGGATATTATTTGCGTCATACAATGAAAAAAGTTTCATGCACAATGTTCTTACGATGCGAGTAGCCCGTGAAATGGGACTCTACGCTTCCCGTACACAATACGTCGAGGTCATAATTAATAATAATTATCAAGGCGTTTATGTTTTCATGGAAAAAATCAAACGTTCGGAAGGAAGAGTTAATATTGCTAAACTGAAAGAAACTGATTTAACTGGCGATGATATTACGGGCGGTTATATATTTAAAGTTGATAAAAATACAGGTTCAACTCTCGGAAGTTGGCGTTCGAAATACCCTAATTACTTTGCTACAAACAACTATTCAACTTATCTCTACGAATCGCCTAAAACAATAACGTCTCAACAAAGAACTTACCTAAAAAACTATGTTGATAATGCCGAAAACACGCTTCAATCAGAAAATTATCGAGATAAGACGAATGGCTATCGAAAGTATATTGATACGAAGTCTTTTATCCAACTTTTTCTTCTGAATGAACTTTCAAAAAATGTTGATGGCTACCGAATAAGCACATATTTCTACAAAGATAAAGACAGTAAAGGCGGGGAAATTAAAGCGGGGCCGCCGTGGGACTATGACATTACTTATGGGAATGCCAACTATTGCAGCGGTGATAATCCGTTTGGCTTTGCTTACAGATTTAATTACACTTGTCCCGACGACTTTTGGCAAGTACCTTTCTGGTGGGAACGAATGCTCTCTGACTCGGCTTATGTAAAAGAACTCGGACAAGAATACAGTTTTCAACGAAAATACGGGGCGTTACAAAACGACCGACTCGCCAAACATATCGATACGCTGACGAATATTCTAAAAGAGCCAATCATTCGTAATTTTCAGAAATGGCCTATTTTAGGCACTTTTGTTTGGCCACAACCCACACCTTATGCTGGCACTTGGGAACAAGAAGTAAACGAACTCAGAAATTTTCTGACTCAACGTTTGCAATGGCTTGATAATAATATTCAGACCAATTTCGCAATTACAGCTAATGAGCCAGACTTGGCAGAGATTTCCGTAAAAGCCTTCCCTAATCCATTTTTGGAACGAATTAATATAAATATTCAATCGTTGTTTGCAGAAAAAGCAAAAATTCGCCTTACAGATAATCTTGGAAAAATAATTTTTGAAGGAAATGAAACACTCCAAATCGGTAATAATGACTTCTACATTGAGTTACCCGAAAACGAAATCGTAAGCGGAGTAAAATTTTTAACAATAGAATCAGGTACGAAACGAATCACAAAAAAATTAGTTCATCAGTAGCCAATTGGGTGCCTTCGAATCCGCTCAGGCACCCAATTAACTTGAACAATTATGATACCTGAGCGAAGTCGAGGGTCATGTAAGTATGGTCAATGCCATCTTCTACATAATCATGACCCGTCAATTCAAAACCCAGCGATTGATAAAACTTAGTTAAATAACGTTGAGCACCAATCTTAATCGGCTCATTTCCAAACAGTTCTTTGGTTTTCTCTATTGATTTTTGCATCAAAAATTTACCAATTCCACCTCCACGTGCCAATGAAGATGTTACAACCCGACCTATCGAGGTGTACCCATCATAATACACACTTTTATCAAAAAGGCGAGTATAAGCCACCAATTTATTCGTATCATCTGTAACCATAAAATGCCATGCCAGCTGGTCTTTACCATCTGCATCGACAAATGGGCAGTTCTGCTCCAAAACAAAAACTTCCTGACGCAAAACCATGATGGCATATAATTCATCTAAACTCAATTCGTAGAAGGGTATACACTTTATATTCATATAAAATCTGATTTTGAATGAGCTAATGAATAAATGATAGGATATATTTGTATTATTGATTCATTCTATCATTCATTCATTGCATTTATGCTCATAAATATACATACCCATAATCCTGAAAAACAAGATACACACCAAATAATTTATAACTTAATTATTCCAGAGACTGAGGAAGCCATAGAAAACTTTCCTAATGAGGAAGTGCCTAATACTTTGCTTTCGGCGGGTATTCATCCGTGGTATATTTCGGAAAGTAATCAAAAACTTCAACTCGAAAAACTTCGCCAACTTGCGAGTTATAAAGATATTAAATTAATAGGCGAATGTGGACTTGACCGACTAAAAGGCCCTTCTTTACAGCTACAGGAAGAAGTTTTTATTAAACAAATCAGAATTGCCGAAGAAGCCAAAAAGCCTCTTATCATTCACTGTGTAAAGTGCTTCAACGAATTGATTTCTATCAAAAAAATCGTTCGCCCGAAAGTACCCATGATTTTACATGGTTTCAATAATAATTTTCACATTGCCCAAACCATTCTTGAGCGTGGCTTTTATATTTCGCTTGGAGCTGCCTTACTCAATGATAATTCAAATGCGGCTCATCTTTTGCCCCAAATTCCGCTCGAAAAACTGTTTTTTGAAACGGATGACAAAGATGTCTCAATCCAAGAAATTTACGAAAAAGCATCTTTTATACTAAAAATGCCACTTGATAAACTCATTGATACTATTTTTGCAAATTATTTAGAAATCTGTTCTTAAATAGATTCACTTTTTTTAAATTTAATAAAACAAAAATGCCCGCTTGGCTCTCTCGCTCCGAATTATTAGTTGGTAAAGAAGGAATCAACCAACTCCAAAATGCTCATGTCTTAGTTGTTGGCTTGGGCGGTGTAGGCTCATTTGCTGCCGAATATATTTGTCGCTCAGGTGTGGGCGAAATGACAATCGTTGATGGCGATGTTGTTGACCCTACAAATCGTAACCGTCAATTACCTGCCCTTGCTACCAATCACGGTGTTTCAAAAGCAGAAATCATGGCCGAACGACTGATGGCCATCAATCCAGAATTAAAACTACATGTGGTCAAAGAATTTCTGACTCCCGATAAATGCAAAGAAATTCTCGAAACCAAATTTGATTATGTAATGGATTGCATTGATAGTGTAACGCCCAAACTTACCTTATTATCTACCGCTTACGAAAAAGGGCAAAGGATTGTGAGTTCGATGGGAGCCGGTGGAAAAATCGACCCTACTAAACTGAGAGTAGCTGATTTGTTCGACACTTATGAATGCCTTTTTGCTCATTATGTTCGAAAAAGAGGAAAAAAACTCGGAATCGAAAAAGGTATTAAAGCCGTTTTTTCAATCGAACCCGTGATGAAAGAATCTTTAATTCTGACCGACGGTGCAAATTTCAAACGCTCTGCTTATGGTACAATTTCATATTTACCTGCTGCGTTTGGAGGTGTTTGTGCGTCAGTCGTGATTCGTGATTTACTGGGATATCCAATCGAAATCACCAAGCGTCCAGCCAATATTCGTAGAAAAACAGCTCTCAAATCAAAATCAAAAGATAAAGAATAGTAATACAATTTGTGCCATATTTTAAAGATATGGCACAAATTCTCTTCTACAACTAAAAAGTCCACCTTTAGGAAATTGAGGTTATGAATGCAGTCATTGATATTGGAAATACCTTTGCAAAAGTTGGTTTTTTTGAAGAGAATCAGCTTTTACAGGTTCATCGTGGTTTAGAGTTTCTGAAAATAGAAGAATTGCTTTTATTAAATAATGTTAAAAATATTATTATTTCTTCGGTTACCAAAAGCCAATCTGAACTGGAAGAAATTTTCATTAACCTCCAAGCTAATAAGCTATTCCTAAATCCCGAAACGGCAATTCCGATAAAAAAGCACTACGAAACACCCCAAACTCTTGGTGCTGACCGTTTGGCGGGTGCAGTTGGAGCCAATTTTCTGTTTCCAAATCAGAATATCCTTATAATTGATATGGGTACAGCCATCAAATATGATTATGTTTCAAGTATTGCTGCATTTGAGGGCGGGATAATTTCCCCAGGTATGCGAATACGATTTGAAGCACTTCATACGTTTACTAAAAGATTACCTTTGGTTGAAGCCGACGAAATTCCAGCCTTAATAGGCAAAAACACCAAAGAGTGTATTCAGAGTGGAGTGGTCAATGGAATTATCGCAGAGGTAAACGGAATGATAGCGAATTACCTAAAACTGGGTGATTGCCAAGTTATATTGTGCGGTGGAGATGCGAGTTTCTTTGAAAGTCAAATAAAAAAGCCGACCTTTGCAGTCGATTTAACAAATGAAACAAATCAAGTAGCACAGCAAACTACTTTTTCGATAGAAAAAATCCCAAATTTGACCCTGATTGGTCTGAACAGAATTTTACAATACAATGTTGAAAAAAATTAAACTAACTGCTTACCTTTTTATTTGTTTTCTTGCCATTTCTGAATCTTTCGCACAAAAAGACTCAAGACTTTACGGAAACTCACCCTATTCTGCTCTCGGGATTGGAGATATTTTTTCGGGAAGTGCAATTGCCAACGATGCAAT
>JALQYE010000012.1 GCA_023254245.1 Emticicia sp. | reverse complement strand
ATTCAAAATTTCTGTAATTACAAAGTCTTGTTCTTCGGCTGTAAGCGTCGGGTACATCGGAATACTCAAACAATGCTCATAATACTTTTCAGCATTCGGAAAATCTCCAACTTTACTGCCTAAACCTTTGTAATAGGGCATTAAATGCACAGGAATATAGTGTACTTGAGCAAAAATCTGCTTCGTGCGTAAATAATCATACAGGCCTTTGCGGTCTTCAATTTGAATCACATATAAGTGATACGCATGACTTACATTAGCAGGCGGAATGATAGTTTTTACTTTTGTGCCAGCAAATGCTTCATCGTAGCGTTTAGCAATTGCCTGACGCTTTTCGAGACCTTCATTGGCACGTTTTAGCTGCGAAATACCCAAATTGCAAAGCACATCAGGCATACGGTAATTATATCCCAGTTCCTGCAATTCCATGTACCAGCCTCCGTGGTTTTCAATCAAAGCAGGGTCACCCTGATAAACCATACCGTGCGAACGGTATTGCTTAAGTTTTTTGTAGAGTTCTTCGTCATTGGTTGTTACCATTCCTCCTTCACCAGTAGCAATGTGCTTCACGGGATGAAATGAAAAAATAGCTAAATCAGCCAATGAACTATCTCCGCAGCGGTGATTTTTTCCTGAATTATCATTAAAACTGCCACCTGGAGCATGGCAAGCATCTTCCAAAATCCATAAACCATATTCATCTGCCAGTTTTCGAAATGCTTCTAAATCAACAGGGTAGCCCGCAAAGTCAACAGGAATGATGCCTTCAAAAGTACCTTTTGGGTGTTGTTCGAGTATATTTCGTACTTTTTCAATATCTAATAAAACCGTCTCTGGATTGATATCGGCAAACACCACTTCTCCGCCACAATAACGCACACAGTTGGCTGAGGCTGAAAAAGTAATAGGTGTAGTAATGACTTTTGAAGCTGAATTAACGCCCAAAGCCATACAAGAAATATGCAATGCCGCTGTGCCATTAGCCACCGCAACGGCATATTTACAACCGATGTATTTGGCAAATGCAGCCTCAAATTCGGCAACTTTTGGCCCAGAAGTCAAAAATGGAGACTTCAACGTTTCAATAACCGCCGCAATATCTTCGTCTGTAATATGTTGTTTTCCGTATGGAATCATTTTTTTATTATCTTGGCTGAAAATCAGCGTCAATGTGCGTTTTTATCTCTTCACGAATTTGCTCAACCGTTAGCCATTCGTCATTTGTGCCCGAATTGTATTTGAAACCTTCTTCTACAAACGATGCTCCGAAATGCTTTAAATATTCTTCAGTATTCCAGATAGGCGAAAACGGCATGATTACGTAGTATTTTTTTGTCTCGATGGTGCTCAACGAGTCAGTTTCAGTAATCATTTCTTCGTGTAGTTTTTCACCTGGACGAATGCCCACTTTCGGGTGCTCGCAGTTTGGCCCGATTGCCTCAGCTACATCTGTAATTCTATATGAAGGAATTTTCGGTACGTAAATTTCTCCACCCCACGCATTTTCAAGGGCATAAAGTACCATTTCTACGCCATCTTCCAACGAAATATTGAATCGAGTCATGCGTTCGTCAGTGATTGGCAATACGCCAGTTTTCGCTTTTTCTAAGAAAAATGGCATCACCGAACCACGCGAACCAATCACATTACCGTATCTTACCACCGAAAAAGTAATCTGACGACTTCCTCTCATATTGTTGGCTGCCACAAAAAGTTTATCCGAACACAATTTGGTTGCTCCATAAAGGTTTATCGGAGCGGCGGCTTTATCGGTGGAAAGTGCTACAACTTTCTGGATATTGTTGGCTAATGCGGCATTAATTACATTTTCTGCACCAAAAACATTAGTTTTGATACACTCCATTGGGTTGTATTCGGCCGCAGGAACTTGCTTTAAAGCCGCAGCATGAATGATGTAGTCGATACCTTCACAAGCACGTTTCAGACGTTCGCCGTCACGTACATCACCAATGAAAAAACGTATGTTTGGGTATTTACTTTGAGGATAAGTTTGTTGCATCTCAAATTGTTTCAATTCGTCTCGAGAGTAAATCACTACTCGACGAACCTCAGGGAAACGATTGAAAATAGTTTCTACTAATTTCTTGCCGAACGAACCCGTTCCACCCGTAATCAGAATTGCTTTGCCGTTTAAATCAAGCATTTGTATAATGTTTTGTTATTTTGGGCGTAAAGTTACAAATTAAGTAGGCAATCGGCAATAAGCGATGTTGCTTAGTTTTGGTAAGTAATAGAAAAACGAATAAAAAAGAATAGCCCGCACAGATAGTGCGAGCCATGTCTTATTAACTATTTATTTATCAACTACAAAAGTGTGCTTGGACAAACGTAAGCTGTTTTAGGAACTTCGGTTTTTGAGATAGCAGCAAATCCACCCCTAACATCGACAAAATTATCCCATCCACGTTGTTTAAGAATCGAAGCCGCAATCATGCTTCGGTAGCCACCCGCACAGTGTAAAATAAATGGTGCATTTTTGGGTATCTCTGCCAAATGGTCATTGATAGCATTTAGCGGAATATTAATGGCATCAATGATGTGTTCGGAGTCGTACTCGCTTTTCTTTCGTACATCAATTACGAGTGGATGTTCGGTTTTGTATCTCTCCACAAACTCATCAACCGAAATTCTATCAATAGTTTCAATCTCCTTTCCTGCCGATTTCCAAGTCTCAAACCCGCCTTTCAAAAATCCGATGGCGTAGTCGTAGCCCACACGAGCCAAACGAGTGATAGTTTCTTCTTCTTTTCCTTCATCAGTTATGAGTAGAATTTCTTGTTTAATATCAGGGATTAATTCTCCGACCCACATCGCAAAATTACTATCCAGTCCAATGTTTATGCTATTCGGAATAAAACCTGCGGCAAAATCATCCGTTTGGCGGCTATCTAAAATCAATGCTTCGGTTTCGTTAGCTACTACTTCAAAATCATTTACCGAGAGTGCTTTTTCTCCTCTATCCAAAACGGTATCAATGCTTTCATAGCCTTTGATATTCATCAGTACATTTTTAGGGAAATAGGCTGGGGGAGTTGTTAGGCCAGTTAAAACTTCCTTGATGAACTCTTCTTTAGTCATATCGGCTCTGAGAGCATAGTTAAACAACTTCTGATTCCCGAGTGTATCGGTTGTTTCTTTGCTCATATTCTTTCCGCAGGCACTACCTGCACCATGGTTTGGATAAACGATTAAATCATCGGAAAGTGGCATAATCTTATTACGAAGCGAGTCAAAAAGATGTCCAGCGAGCTTCTCTTGTGTCAAATCAGCAATGACGTGTTGGGCCAAATCTGGTCGACCAACATCGCCGATGAAAAGCGTATCGCCAGTAATCAAGCCATGCTCTTGTCCGTTTTCATCAATGAGTAAATAAGTGGTACTTTCCATCGTATGTCCTGGCGTGTGAATTGCCTTTACCTTGCACGCACCTATCTTAAAAATCTGATTATCTTCGGCAATGATGGCTTCAAAAGCTGGTTTGGCAGTTGGTCCGTAGACAATTTTTGCCCCAGTTTTTTGAGCTAAATCGAGGTGCCCACTCACAAAATCTGCATGAAAGTGCGTTTCAAAAACATATTTGATTTTTGCATTGTTCTTTTCAGCTCTATTAATGTATGGTTGAACCTCACGAAGGGGATCGAAAATGGCAGCTTCACCGTTGTTTTCAAGATAATAAGCAGCATGTGCTAAACAACCCGTATAAATTTGTTCGATTTTCATTGTTTAAATATTTTTTCGGATGATTAAATGATACTATTTTCATGTAGATAAAGAAAGCAAATCATTTAAGGGCAGCGATTAGAGCAACGATTTTTCATCTGAGATTCAAGTATTTGAATTGAATTACTGAGTCAAAATTCGAGATTAATTGAGCGTAGAAAAATGAGCAAAATCATGTTCGATGATTTGTGCCATAAATGTAGTAAAAAGTGAGAAGGAAAGATGAGGATTTAGCAGGATAAAGACAAAAAACGCATACACTGAGAAACTTATGCGTTAGTTATTTTTTATTTTGTACCACGCTTTTCGGGAGCGTAGCTGTTAAAAAAATTAAGCCAAATAGTGCGTGAAAGCCGATAATACACAGGCATTAAGACAACAGTCAGCGAAACATAAATAACCATGAGTAAAGTCCCGCTAATGTATTGGTCGAGTAAAATGAAATATGCAACAACCGAAGTAACAAATAAGGCAATATTGAGCATATAACTCACATACATCGCCCCATAGAAGAACCCCATTTCTTTTTCATAACGTAGGCCGCAGTGTGAGCAAGTTTCTTTGATAGCAGTCATTTTTTTGTAAGGGTTATGTGTTTCAAAAACGTCACCCTCGTGGCATCTTGGACATTTCATCGCAAAAATGCTATATAATCTTGAACCTTTGCCAAACATATATTTATACTATTATTTACTTTTATGATTAATTGATAGTACAAATTTCGGTCGAAATATTTACTTTTTTATAGGCTATTCTCGCACTTTTGTAGTATTATTTACTTATTTTTCTTTATACCCAATACGTAAAAAGTGCTATTTGCGAAATTTGATTATTAATGCCCTAAAAAGTAATATAAATGGAAATCCGTGTTGTAATAAATCGAACCAGTCGATGGGTTGCATACCTACTGCACCACCCATGAGCCAACGGAGTTTTCCAACGATATGAGGTTCTGGAACGAAAGGTGCTAAGCCGAGCGTTAGACTTATAATGAGCCACAATTTCCAATTATTAAGTGTTGTTTTCATAGTTATTTAGGAACGATTGATTAAACGAAATTGCTCGGGAGTAGAACCCACTTCTTTTTTAAAAACTCTGATAAAATACGAGCAGTCGTCATAGCCTAAATGATAGGCCATTTCGCAGACCGAAATAGATGAGTGAAGCAATAAGCGTTTGGCTTCCAGCACAATTCTATCTCGGATAAGCTCACCCGCTGTGCGTCCGACTGTTTTTGTGCAAATGGCATTCAGATAATTGGCCGTAATATTTAGTTTATCAGCAAAATCTTTAACGGATTTATATTCCTTAAAATGCTTTTCGATGAGCATTTCGAAGGTTCTGATTTTTGAGACATTTAGCTCTGTGCTATCGCCTTTGTAAAATGGCTCGTAAATTCTAATTGAGTGAATCAGAATCATTTTCAGTATAGATTTAATGAGCGTGTCTCGGTGAGGTTGATTGGCTTTAAACTCAATAATGATTTCCTCAAAAAGATTTTCAATTCGCTGCCCATCTTCGTCCGAAAACACTACTAATGGGGCATCATTGTGGTTATTATTGAAAAACGGCAATGCCTGTAACGAAAGCCCTTTTTCGATGACCTCATAAAATTCTTTCTTGAAAAAAAGTGTGTAACCAACAGTATCAGCACTTAAATCCCACTCATGCACTTGCCCATCGTTCATGAAGAAGAGTTGCTTTGGCTCAACAATAAATCGCTTAAAATCAATATCGTGTGTGCCGCTTCCTTGTTTGATATAAATCAGATTATAGAAATCGTGTCGGTGCGGAAAATCGGCCGATGAAAGCGTTTTCATGTGGTCTTCTAATCGACGAATATCAAGTTTCATCAAGATATTTTTATCGCACGAATTAAGCTGCTCTATAGTTATGATTGGAATCGACTTTTGCATAAACTTTCAGAAATTATAGTTTAAAACTACATTATAATTCGTCATATCTACTTTATTGATGCGGAATTTTTCATCATTGTATAGTTGCCCATTATTCCATTTTCTTATGGCAAGTAGCTGAATATCAATGCCTTCCATAATGCCTTTAGGTATGTATTTTAGGCCAGCATTTAATTGTGTATAAGAGGGCATTCCGTATTTATTTAATCGAAAATCTTTCACACCTGGCAAAATATATTTTCCTAAGCCAACATCAAAGAGTAGATTTTTAGAAGTAATATTTCGGCTAAAAGTGCCACTTACTGCATGGACTCCACCCAAGCCTTCGTTGCGTTCGCGGGGTAAAAATGTAAAAAATGGGTCACGTCCCCACTCTCTCGGAAACTGAAAACGACCATCTTTCGTGATTCGAGTATAATTGAGTGTCCACGAGTTTTGTTTTTTAGTCAAACCAAGCATGGCCCCCAAAACTATAGCTTTGCTATTGGCCGCCATGTAGGTTTTGGTTGGGTCTGAGTTTCCTCCGTCTTCGATAGCATTTTGACTGAAAAACTGCAAACCATACTTAATTTTATGCGTTTTTAGGTCAAAATCTTGATTCCATTGTATCATCGAAGTATTACTTACATTTTCGATGAAATAATTCCATGCTGATAATTTAGAGGATTCGTTAAAATCATAATTTCCACCTAAAATGAATAGGCCTTTGCTCGAAATATTATCTAAATAATTCCCTTTTGTGCCGTTGGTGTTTATGCCCATCGGATAAGTGCCAATCGAGTTTGCCACGCTAAACCATTTTACAGTAGAGCGTGGACTACTTCTGTATAACCATCCCCCTTCGAGGTGCAGGTTTTTTAGTTGATTGAAATGAGCATAAACTCCTTCCATCATTGAAGAAGTCATTCGGCCATCTTGCGGATTCACCAAAGGCGTTTTTAATACCTGTTTGCCAACTATCAAAGTAGATTTTTTATAGAAATACTTGATGTTAAGGTTCTCAACTCGACTAATGAGCTGATTGTTGAGTTCTAAAATATCAAAAAGCCCAATATCGTATCGGCTAATGGTTTTAGTGGTAGGGTCGGCTTTTGAGAAATTGCTTGAGGCTAAATCATGTACGAAAAAGCCCCCAAAGCTAAATTGCATATTTTTCCAACGCTTGGTTTCATAATTCAAGCCAGCCCCAATAGCTAAAGCATAGTAATCAGAAAGCCCTGAATGATTATCAGTGAACATTGAAAATTGCCTTACCGACCCCTTAATTTTACCATTACTAAAAAGACGCCTCAAAGAGAACGTATCTTGTTTCACTGCTTGATTTTGAGCAAAAGCGGTTCCTGATGACACTAAAAGTGCCATTATTATCAAATTTTTCATCGTTTAACTTAAACTTAAGCCGTGTAGAATACTAACTTTACAGCCCCGCTTTGAGGTATGTCCAGCCCTGCTCTTGCTTAACTACGATTTCAGCGATTGCCATCGGAACGGTACTAACGAAGGGTAAAAGTTGCGACTTTACAATCTTTTTTTGTTTCATGGTGTTTTCGCAGACCACCAATTTAATATCTTTCTTGACCGCAAAATCTTCTAATTCTTTGGCATATTTTGTTTTTTCGCCCATGACCATAAATATTCCATTGCCATGAAAAACCACCTCAACGGCTGCTTTAGGCCAGCCTTCACGAAGATTTTTGAGGTTATTTACCAAACTATGCTGCGAAAGAGTGTCGCCCGATACAAACTGAAAAACAATTTTGTGTTTTTCGCCATTATCGGTTTGTGCAAAAGCATAAGTGCTTGATAGAAAGGCGAGTAATACGAATATTTTCTTCATAATTATTTTGATTTAATCGTTTAAGATTTTATTTGTTGAGTTTTATTTTTGAGAGCTTCTTGTTTCTTTTTCTCTGCTTTCTTGAATTCATCAATCGGCTTGAAAGGCCCAAATTTGTGCTGTTCTTCAGAAAAATTATCGGAGTATGGCCCAAAAGGATGGTCAATTGGTTTACCCGAAATTTTTGGCCAGTCTTTGCTTAAATCTTTCGTTGGCCGTGGGCGAGAATTAACGTAAGCGGCAATATCCCAGGCTTCTTCGTCAGATAATTGCGGCTTTTCGTAAGTAGCTCCAAATGGCATATTGGTTTTTATGTAGCCAGCTAAGCGAGAAAGTCGAAATAGACCAGCCCCAATGTTATAGGAATGTTGTCCCCAAAGTGGAGGATACGTATAAACAATGCCATCGGGACTTTTCAGCCCTTCGCCATTTTTTCCGTGGCAACTCACACATTTTTGCTCATAAGCAACTTGGCCTTTGGTTGGGTCAGCTGCTCGATTCATGAATTTCAATTTCCAGATACCTGTACCGTTTGGAATCGTATCTTTAGGCACGCATTGCCCAATAAATTTAATATAACTTACGATGGCACGCATTTCACGGCTTGTACTATCAAGCCCACGACCATTCAGGCTGCGTTCCATGCAGTCATTCACTCGTTTTACGATACTTTCTTTTGTACCTGAACGCTCTCTGAATTTTGGGTAAGTTGAAGCTACAGCTCCATAATTATTCCCCCAAACCCTCGAACCTGCATCTAAGTGGCAATTTTGGCAATTCATGCCATTGGTTTGTTGAGCCACTTTTCCTTTTGGCCCTAAATAATATGCTGTATTGGCAATCAATTCTCTGCCATATTTCACGAGTTCTGGGTCGGGTTCATGCACAACAGCGTCCATACTAATGAGCTTCCAGACAGTTTTTTCGGGTTTATATGGTTTATTCTCTGTAGTTACAGTAATTGGAATAGCATTTGTTCTATTAAAAATGCCTGTAAAATATCCGACTAATAGGATAACTAATAGAATTGAACCACCTAATAACCAGCTAATTAGATTAAGTAGTTGCCCAAATTTTGATAGTTTATTGTTTGCTAAATTTTTCATATTACATAAATTCATAGTCATAGCCACGTAATTGCGTTAACAGCGTATCGGGTGCATCGCTCGCCGTTGCTCGCTTTTCGAGTTTGGGCGAAATGGGTGAATGAACCTTCAAATACTCTTCGACAATATCATGCAGCAAAACTTTTAAGTTTTTTGGCTCTTTTACTTTATCAATTCGGCAAAGGGTATCGTCTGGGTCGCCCTCTCTTTCACAAGCAATAATTGAATATTCGTGCTGTAAATCGATGGGATTGCCTGAAATCTTAACCCAATTTAGGCGTTTACCAAACTCTTTTTCGATATTGAAATTTACTTCCATGCCCGAGAATCGAACAAACCAGCCACCAAAACGCTTCGACGGGTCTTTGGCAAAGGCGTTTTGAAGTTCTTTTTCGAGCCATTCCCAAACTTGTTTACCAGTTATTTTACCCGATTTTGCCTCGCTATCGAGTGGTAGCATATTCCACAAAAACTCTCGTGTGATTGGAATCAAGCCTGTTTTCGGGTCAGTACTCGAAAGCGGTTGACAAAATCGAAATCCATTAGAAAGGGCAATATCGGGTTTGAATTTCCACATAATGGCATCAGTAATTAGATTATCCATTGGCGTTTCCATCACAAAATACCTTACCAATGGTGTTTTGCTTGTACCAATTACTTCTTCCATTTTAGTTTTAAATGGAGCATAAGCCGACTCAATAAGATTTAACATTTGCTTATCAGCCTTAAATTTATCTGTATCGACATCTAAAAGTGCATAATTAAAGCTTTTTAGCTTGCCATTTTCGAGATTTAGGTCGAGTTTTCCGAGAAACGACCCAAAAGCACCACACTCAATAACACTGGCATATTGTCCTTTGATGGGTTTTCGTAAACGTTCATGTGTATCGGCACCCACTATAAAATCAGCACCTTCAATTGCAGGATTGTTGGCTAAGCCAACTTGCTGAGCAAGTCCAATATGAGTCATCAGCAAGATTATTTCACAACCTTCGGATTCTCTCAAAAGTTTTATGTATTTGGCCACGTTTTTCTCGGGATGCTCAAAGACTAATCCTGCACTAAACGCGGGAGATTGACGCTTGGGTGTAAGGTGGTCGGTATAGCCAATGAATCCTATCTTTATTCCTGCTACGTATTTAATCCAATATGGCTGAAAAACCAGTTCACCGTCGAAGGCATCGTTGGTTTTATGCCACATATTCGCACAAATTTTGGCAGCATTTGTATGCCCCATATCGTAGAGCATTTTTTTCTTTTTGTAAACTACTTCCCAATTTCCAGGTAATATTAAGTCATAACCCAAGTGATTGAAAATCGGAATAAGTGCTTCGCCTTCAGTAAAGGTCGAAACAGCATGTCCATGAAAAAAATCTCCTCCATCATACACAATCGTGTTAGCTGGATTCTGCTTCTTGTAATGTTCAATCATGGTTTTTAGTACAGCCAAACCGCCACGTTTGCGATAAATGGCCTGACCATTTTCCCAGAAAAACTCATCATGCGTATGTATCTGGGCATGAATATCAGAAGTAATAAGTAGTGTTATCGTGCTATCTTTGGGTGATTTTTCTTCGTTTGAATCTTTTATGTCTGAAGCCATACTTGCTGGCCCGAATGCCAAACCAAGACTTGAGAATATTGACTTTTTTAGAAAACTCCTTCGTGGAGGAGCATGGTTGGTTGTACTGCAGTTTTTCATGTTAAATAGAGGTTTTAGGTTTTTATAGATGAGGTAGAAGTATAAAAAAAGGAGGTTAGAAATGCAAAATGCTATCAACTAACCTCCTAAAAATCATTTGAGAAACTCAATCAATGAGGTAGCTTATTTTTGAATGCTCCGTAGAGCCAAGTTCCTGCTACTGCACTGGCAAATGTAACCGTAATAGCCAAGAATCCACTACCAATTTGGGCAAATAAGGGTCCTGGGCAAGCCCCAGTGATTGCCCAGCCAAGCCCAAAAATTAAGCCTCCATAAATCTGACCTTTATTAAAGGTTTTGTCTTGAATTGAAACCGTTTCGCCCGAAAAGGTTTTGACTTTGAAACGTTTAATAATTTGTACTGAAATGAGTCCAACCACCACAGCCGTACCGATGACACCATACATGTGGAATGATTGCAAACGAAACATTTCTTGTATTCTGAACCATGAAACAATTTCGGCTTTTACGAAAACAATTCCAAATATTGTCCCAACGATTAGGTACTTGATGTTGCTGGCGAAACTTTCTTTTTTTACTTGATTATTGGGTGCTTCGCACACAAACTCTTCAATCAAAGTATTATCAATATTATTTTTTGTCATGGTTAGAATAATTTAAAGATTAAAGGCATAATTAAGTGAGTCATGGCGAAGCCGCCAACCATGAAACTAATGGTTGCAATGAGCGACGGTAATTGTAGATTCGATAGCCCCATAATTGCATGACCTGACGTACAACCGCCCGCATAGCGAGTACCGAAACCAACCATTAAGCCTCCAAAAACGAAGAAAATCAAGCCTTTAAGCGTAAAAATATTTTCGATACTAAAGATATCGGCTGGCATCATTGCCGAAAAATCTTTCACACCCAGTGCCTTTAAATCTTGCATTGTTTGCTCATTTACCACAAATTCATTCGGATTTGATAAAAATTGACTGGCAATTAACCCGCCTAAAAGCACGCCAACCACAAAAAATAAATTCCAGATTTCTTTTTTCCAATCGTATTTAAAAAACGAAATATTTGCAGGGAAACACGCTGCACAAATATGGCGAAGTGAAGAGGATATTCCGAAGGTTTTATTTCCGATTAACAATAACGTTGGCACTGTTAATCCAATCATCACACCAGCAACTGCCCAATGCCACGGTTGTTTTATGAGTTCTATCATAGTTGTTTAATATTTTACTTTTTACTTTTGAGGTTACTAATACTATGTTCTATAATTAGGGTTTGATAAAAAGGTAAGGTATAAAATTACCCTTACCTTTTTTCTATTTATTCTACCCTAAGCATTACTTATTTTCTTTAGACTTTTAATTTTGATTGACAAACAAAGTTTGAGCGTGGTACATCGGTTTTGGCGATTGCTGCAAAGCCTCCAGCTATATCTACGATATTATCATACCCTCGGGATTTAAGGATGGATGCCGCAATCATTGAGCGATACCCTCCAGCACAATGAATATAGTTGGTTTCTTCTTTTGAGAATGCCACCATGTGATTGCTCAAATAAGCCAATGAAACACATTCTGCTTCTTCTACGTGTTCGGCACGGTATTCGGTTTCTTTTCTTACATCTTTAACCAATAATTTTCCTTCATTTTCGGCGTATATTTTAGCAAACTCGTCGGCTGAAATAGATTTGATACTGTCAATTTCTTTACCTGCTTCAACCCACGCACTGATACCTCCTTGTAAATAGCCAACGATATTATCATACCCAACTCTCGAGAGACGAGTGATTACATCGTCGACATTCTCTTCATCAGCAATAAATAAAATAGGTTGCTCTATATCAGTGATAAGTGTACCAACCCACGGAGCGAAGTCACCTTTGATACCGATATTGATTGAGTTCGGAACAAATCCATCTTTAAAACTCTGAGCCGCACGAGTATCAATCATGACAGCACCGAGTTCGTTGGCTGCTAATTCAAATGCTTCGGGCGAAAGTGCTTGAATGTTTGTTTTCACATCATCAAGGTTTTTGGCACCTGTTTTGTTAATCATTACGTTTTTGGGAAAATAGTAGGGGGGAGGCGTAAGGCCATCTGTTACGGCCGAAATAAATTGCTCTTTACTTTGTGGTTGAAGGGCGTAATTTACTTTTTTCTGATTTCCGAGCGTATCATACGTTTCTTTGCTCATGTTTTTGCCACAAGCCGACCCCGCACCATGAGCAGGATACACAATCAAGTTATCTGGCAAAGCCAATATTTTTGTGTGCAAAGAGGTGTATAGATAACTGGCTAAATCTTCAATCGTAAGATTTGATTTTTGTGCCAAATCAGGACGACCTACATCGCCAATAAATAAAGTATCACCCGTAAAAATACAGTTTTCTGCACCATTTTCGTCGATTAATAAATAACACGAGGATTCCATGGTATGGCCAGGGGTATGGATAACCTTGATTTTGATTTTTCCAATTTCAAAAACTTGCCCATCTTCTGCAACAATACAGTTAAATGAAGGTGTGGCATTGGGCCCATAAACGATGGATGCTCCAGTTTTTTGAGCCAATTCAACATGACCCGAAACAAAATCTGCATGAAAGTGAGTCTCGAAAATGTATTTGATTTGGGCATTGTTTTTCTGTGCCTTATTCACATACGAATGTACTTCACGAAGTGGGTCAATGATGGCTACTTCACCCGCTGATTCAATATAATATGCCCCCTGTGCGAGACATCCTGTATAAATTTGTTCTACTATCATTGTTCTAAAGTGCTTTAATATTATTGGTTCTAAGTGCGTTTATGATGCAAGTGCTATCTTTTTGAAACTACAAAAGATAAAGTTTTGTATCGTTGAAAAAGGTGTAATATGGTCAACTGTGATACATTTTATTTTGTCAAAAAATGTTTTTAGGCGTTCTGTCATTGAGTTTTCAGAATACTGTTTTATCTCAATTCCACTGCATTTTGTTGGGCCTTGCTCCGAAAATGTGCCTAAAATCAAAACTCCTGCTGGTTTTATTCCTTTTTGAGTTGATTTCAGATAATTTATAATTTCATTTTCTTGGGTTAGGAAGTGAAAAACAGCTCTATCATGCCAAAAATCATATTGTTCGGTTGGTTCAAAGGTGGCAATATCGGCTTCAATCCATTTGACTTTTTTTGCTTTTTCGCCCAAACGTTGTTGAGCTTTTTTTAGTGCTGCTTCCGAAATATCGAGAACGGTAATATTTTCGTATCCTAAATCAAGCAGATTATCAACAAAGTAGCTATCTCCACCCCCTATGTCAATTATGTTTGCTGTTTTTTCGATTTTAAATTCATTTAAAAAACCGAGCGATATTTCGGGTCTCTCTTGATACCAACTAACCTCTGTAAAGTTTTTGGTTTGATAGATATTTTCCCAATGCTTTTTTCTCTCTAACTGATTCATCGTAAATTTGAGTTTTATGCGTGATGAAAAAATAATTCTTTTGTGATGATGTAAAGTCCCATGACCAAGACAAAATATCCAAAGGCTGGTTTTAGTTTTTCATCCGAAACTTTTTTGGAAAGCATACTTCCAATCACAATTCCGATTATAGCTATAACCGAAAAGTTGCCCAAAAAGTGCCAATTTATGGCTTCGCTCCCCTTCACATCGCCCATAAAACCAATCAGAGATTTTAGTGCAATAATTACCAGTGAAGTGCCAACAGCTTGTTTCATAGGTAGTTTAGCCAAAATGACCAATGCAGGAATTATCAAGAATCCACCACCTGCACCCACAAGCCCCGTAATGGTGCCAACTACCAAACCTTCAATCAAAATCAGTGGATAATTGTAGTTGATTTCGCCAACTGGTTTTTCTTTACATTTCTTACACTCTCTAATCATTGTATAAGAGGCGAAAACCATCAGTACAGCAAAGAAAATCAGAATCAAAATCGGTTTTGTGAGTGAAAAACTACCGATAGTAAAAATTTGCTCAGGAATAAGCGGTACGAAGTACATACGAGTCAGGTAAACACTGATAATTGATGGAATACCAAAAACAATTGCCGTACGCCAGTGTACATTTCCCTGCGAAATATGACTAAAAGAGCCAATCAAACTTGTAAGCCCAACGATGAAAAGCGAGTAGGCAGTTGCCAAAACTGTATCAACTGAGAATAAATAAACTAAAATCGGTACTGTCAGAATCGAGCCCCCACCGCCAATTAGCCCAAGGGTCAAGCCCATCATTAATGCTCCAATAAAACCAAGTATTTCCATGCGTTTGTGTAATTTGTACTATAAAAAAAGTAATTTGTTTGATACTCTATTAATCTTATCTATTTAATATGTTTATATGATAATTTATTCATATAGTTTGCTAAAAAAATATCACATATTGCATTCGCAGTTTTCAATGCAGCTTAAGAGTTTGGTAATCTCACGTTCTTTCAACGAGTAATATACATTTAGTCCATCTTTGTGTGATTTCAAAATACCACGTAATTTCATATTTATCAAATGGTGTGAAATCAATGACTGTTCACAATTAAGGGTTTCACAGATTTCGTTTACCGTTAAGTTGTCTTGAATATCCAACAATTGAATGATAGCCAAACGAGTAGGATGAGCCACAGCCTTTAAGATATAGGCTGCCTTTTCATATTTTTCTTTGTTAAGTTTTATGTCGTTTGCTTCTGCTACCATTTTTGTTTGTGATTACAATACAAATATATGTTAATGTTTTCATATAGTGCAAATGATTTTAGCTAAATAAGTAAATTGTGCTGTTTGTTTAATAAAAAATACTATTGATTGATGGTATTATTTTGTGGTCTGTTGAGTTGTGTGATAAAGGCTGTCAACTTAATGCTTTTTATAAAAAATACGGTTGAGGTGCCACAAATACGATTGAATTGTAAAAAATAGCGAATCATTCGTTTTGAATACTTAGTTGAAAAACATTGAAAGTTGAAATTTAATGTTTCAGATTTGAGTTATCAAATAGTCAGAAAACATCTTTAATCAATTATTTTGAAAGCCATATAAACTTATTACAAAGAGATTGTAAGATTGGAGACCAATTTCAATGATTCAACATCTTTTGTTTTGCTTTCGGAACAAGAAGAATTGATGTCATTTTATTCAAAAATCAAAAAGCCATACAGAAATATTTCTGTATGGCTTCTGATTTATAGGGAGCTTCTGTTCTTATTTTCCCTGTGCTTCTACAACGGCAATCGCCACCATATCTACTATTTCACGTACTGTACTTCCGAGTTGGAGTACATGGACTGGTTTTTTCAAACCTAAGAGAATTGGTCCGATTTTATCAATATTAGCTACTTCTTTTACGATATTGTAGGCAATATTTGATGCTGATAGATTCGGGAATATCAAAGTATTAGCACGACCGTCAACTAAATCGCTGAAAGGGTGATTTTCTTTCAATAAATCAATATCAAATGGTAAGTGGGCTTGCATTTCGCCATCAACAACCATATTTGGATGTTTGTCTTTCAAAATACTTACCGCTTTTTGCATTTTTATAGCATCATCGCCATCGGCACTACCAAAGTTTGAGTAGGTGAGGAGAGCGATGCGTGGCTTAATATTGAATTTCTCTACTTCTTTGGCTGCCAATTCGGTAATTTCAACTATTTCTTCAGCAGTTGGATTGAAGTTTACAGTCGTATCAGCCAAGAAAAGAGGACCAAAACGACTCATTAAGATATACATACCCGAAACTTTCTTTACACCATCTTGACGACCAATAATTTGTAAAGCTGGACGAATTGTTTCTGGATAATTTCTGGTCATACCGCCAATCATGGCATCGGCTTCGCCAGTTTCTACCATCATTGCCCCAAAATAGTTACGATTACGCATCAACTGCATTGCTTCAAAATGATTGTAGCCTTTACGTTTGCGTTTTTCGTAGAAAATAGCACCAAATCTTGCTAAACGCTCTTCTTGGTCAGTTGAGCGAGAGTCGATGATTTCGGCGTAAGGAAGGTCTATATTGTTTTCTTCAAGTAATTGGTTGATTTTAGCCACATTTCCGAGTAAAATTGGTGTTGCAATTTTCTCATCTTGTACTTCCTGAGCAGCCTTCAAAACGGCTAAGTTTTCGGCATCGGCAAAAACTACACGCTTAGGGTGAAGTTTTGCTTTATTCGTAATCACTTTCTTGAGTGAGTTATCTTGCCCTAAACGTTTAGCCAGCATGGTGTCGTAGGCTTCCCAGTCTGCAATCGGAAACTTCGCTACGCCACTTTCCATCGCTGCTTTAGCTACTGCTGGAGCAACAGTCGTAAGTAGGCGAGGGTCGACAGGTTTAGGAATAATATAATTTCTGCCAAATGTTAGGTTTGTTTCACCATAAGCTAAGTTTACTACATCAGGCACTGGTTTTTTAGCTAAATCGGCCAATGCACGTACAGCCGCCAACTTCATTTCTTCGTTGATGACCTTCGAGCGAACATCTAATGCACCACGGAAAATGTAAGGAAATCCGAGTACGTTATTTACTTGATTTGGATAGTCTGAGCGACCAGTTGCCATGATAATATCTTCACGGGCAGCGATGGCTTCTTCATACGAAATCTCAGGAGTTGGATTGGCCATCGCAAAAACAATCGCATCTCTTGCCATTGATTTTACCATGTCTTGACTTAGAATATTACCTTTTGAAAGGCCAACAAATACATCTGCTCCAACCAGTGCCTCGGCTAAGGTTGTTTCGGCAGGCATATTGTCGTTGGCAAATTCAATTTTCTTTCCATCTAAATTCGTACGGCTTGGGTGAATCAAACCTTTGCTGTCAAACATAAATATGTTCTTTTTATCGGCACCCAACGAATTATACAAACGAGTACAAGAAATAGCCGAAGCACCTGCACCGTTGATGATTATTTTTACTTGTGAAATATCTTTTTCTACTAATTCGAGAGCATTTAGCAATGCCGCCGACGAAATGATGGCTGTACCATGTTGGTCGTCGTGCATTACTGGAATATTGAGTTCGGCTTTTAAACGTTCTTCAATCTCAAAGCATTCTGGAGCAGAAATATCTTCGAGGTTTACGCCGCCAAAAGTTGGTTCAAGAATTTTTACTGTCCGAATAAATTCTTCTACATCTTTGGTATTTAATTCAATATCAAATACATCAATATCGGCATAGATTTTAAACAAAAGCCCTTTTCCTTCCATTACGGGTTTTCCTGCAGCTGCACCAATATCTCCTAAACCCAAAACTGCCGTTCCGTTTGAAATTACGGCTACGAGATTGCCCTTTGCTGTATATTTATAAACGTCTTCTGGGTTTTCGTAAATAGCCATACATGGGTCAGCTACTCCAGGCGAGTAGGCCAAAGATAAATCTTTTTGAGTAGCATACTCTTTACTTGGAACAACCTCAATTTTACCTGGACGCCCTTTGGCGTGGTAATGAAGTGCTTCTTCTTTTAAATTTTGTTTACTCATTTTCGAATAAAATTAGTTTGATGATGCGAAGGTAAGGCTGAAAGCTTTTAGAGTTAAAGAAAAAAAGTCTTTTTTTGCTTAAATAATGGTTTTTGCCTACAGAAAAAGCTTTTTGCATAGTTTTCTCTATTGATTATTAAGGTTATCTTTCACAATATCTTCATAGTCGCCAATGTGAGCAAAGGCTGCCTCCATTTTCGAGCGGTCGAATTCTTTTTCGTTGTTTGAAATCCAGATTGTAGCTACACCGTTGCCGATGAAGTTGGTAATGGCACGGGCTTCTGACATAAATCTATCAACGCCCAAAAGCAGAGCTAAGCCTTCAACAGGAATCACCTTTACGGCTGTAAGTGTTGAGGCAAGCACTATGAATCCACTGCCTGTTACGCCTGCTGCCCCTTTTGATGTGACCATCAGAATACCAATAATTGTTAGGATTTGTTGAATATCAAGATGTACATTGAAAACCTGTGCCAAGAAAATAACGGCCATTGAAAGGTAGATAGTTGTACCATCCAGATTAAAAGAATACCCCGCAGGCACAACCAGTCCAACCACTGATTTTGAACAGCCCATTTTTTCTAACTTTTCCATCAATGAAGGCAAACCTGCTTCCGATGATGAAGTGCCGAGTACAATCAATAATTCTTCTCGAATAAATTTCAAGAATTGCCAAAGACTGATTTTGTAATACCTCAGAATAAAATGAAGTACAACAAAGACAAAAACAGCCATAGTTACATAAACTGTTCCCATCAATTTGGCGAGCGGTAAAAGGGTTTGAATGCCATATTTAGCAATCGTAAAGGCCATACCACCAAATGCCCCGATTGGGGCAAAAAGCATGACTTTGTGTAAGGCCCAAAATACTTTTTTGGAGATTGGAGCTAAGAAATCAACCACTTTTTGTCGGCCAGAATAATTGCTAAAGACAATTCCCAAAATGATTGCCAGCACCAGAACTTGTAGCGTAACGTTATCAAAGAAAAACTTCAGCCAACTAAACTCGGTTGCACTTTTGGTATATTTTGAAATGTCACCACCTTTGATTGCATCAGTTACAACACCATCACCTGGGCGAATTACATTTGCTACTACTACACCTACCAAAAGAGCTATGGTTGTAACAACTTCAAAATAAAGAAGGGCTTTTGCTCCTACTTTTCCTACCTTTTTCAAATCGCCCATCGAAATGATACCGAGCGTAATTGTCAAGAAAATAATCGGATTAATAAAAAGCTTCACAAAACTTATGAATATACTACTCAGAAATTCAGAAAAAGTATTCTTGATTTCAAATTCTGAGATGAATAAATTTTGCTTAAAGCCTTTTTCGAAGATGGGTTTTAGAGCAAATTCGGAGTTATAATGACCCAGCAAAACACCGCAAACAATGGCTGTAAGTACCCAAAAGGTTAGGTTAGTAAAGAGTTTTTTCATAGTGAAAATTGTATTCAATAATTTATTAGGGTTAGTTTTGAAACGTGTCTCTTAGAAATAAATCAATAAATAATGCCAAAGCATCGCTGTAACTAATGATAATGGTATGCTTATACCAATCATCAAACTTGCCAATGCTGGGTTTAGTTTATGGTTAATCGCTATGATTGATGCTGTATTCATTGACCCCAAAGCAGCTCCAACCACGCACATTTTACCAATCCACGCATTTTCGGACAGCAAAATATTTTCTTGAAGCAAGATAAGGTATAATATAAAGATTATCAACGGTGCAATCAATAGTTTAAAAAATAAGCCTAATATTAGTGGTTTTTGAGCAAGATTTGCTTTTGATAGATTGATTTGTAAACCTACTGATAATAAAGCAAGTACAGTAAATGGGCTGCCGAGCTTTTGTAAAACCTCGCTTGCATAAGTAGGAAAATGAAAATCAAGGATATTTAAACAAACAGCCACACAAAAAGCCAAAAAAGGCGGGAATGTAAAAATACTTTTCATGATTGATTTCACCGACGGCTCAGATGCTGAATAATAAGAGGCTGTCATGATTCCGAGCGTACCACAAACTACAAACGAACCCGCCTGACTCATCAAAATTCCCATCTGAACTCCTGCTTTTCCATATAATAATTCAAAAATTGGAAAGCCCACAAATGAAATGCTACTAATGCCTGCTGTTATTGTCAATGCTCCCGTGGTGCTTCTGTCGAAGTGAAAGATTTTGGCTATAATTTTGAAAAAAATAAATGAACTAATGAATAGAATATAGGGCGTCAGAATGACAAGTGACTGATTTGCTTTAAATGAAACTTCGCTTGTATAAAGCAGCGTCAGTGCTGGTAAAGATACATTAATGATAACTGCATTCAAGCCTAAATAGGCATCTTTCGGAAAATTTCTTATCTTTTGAAGCCATACACCCAATGAAAGACAAGTTATCAATAAAAGTAAATTTGACATATTTTCGACGTAAATATTCTTTAGTTCTTACAAAAGAAAGATTTATTTACAACAAAACATATACTATTTGAAGGTTTCCGAAGTTTACTGAACCCAAATCATTTGTTTGAATGTTAGATAAATGACGCATAAAATATCGTATATGGCAAGAAAATTAGTGACTGATGAAACAAAACCCAATATCAAAGAACGCCTAAAAGCACTCAAAAATTTGCCTGCTTTTTTGCGTGAAGTATATCTTACATCGCCAGTATTAACCATTAGTAACATAATTTTACGATTGTTGCGTTCGGCAATTCCGATTTCAATATTGTACGTAGGAAAGCTTATCATTGATGAAGTTCTGGTGTTGAGTTCCACTAAATTAGATAATCTAAATCATATTTATTTGTTGATAGCTGCCGAATTTGGGCTGATGATTGTTAGTGACTTGCTCGCTCGTGGTATTGCCTTGACCGATAGCCTTTTAGGTGATTTATTTGCCAACAGAACTTCAATAAAATTAATGAAACATGCCGTTTCGCTCGATTTAGCTCAGTTCGAAAACGCTACTTTCTATGATAAACTTGAGCGTGCCAGGCAACAAACTAACGGACGAACGGTTCTACTTTCGCAGATTTTAGCACAAGGACAAGATACCATCACAATGGGGTTTTTACTTATCGGGCTTTTAACTTTCAATCCGTGGCTCATTGTTTTGCTTTTGGTTTCGGTTATTCCTTCATTTATAGGTGAATTGCACTTCAATGCTAAAAGTTATTCGTTGCAACGTGGCTGGACTCCTCAACGCCGTGAATTGGATTATTACCGTTTCATAGGAGCAAGTGATGAAACCGCCAAAGAAGTAAAACTTTTTGGACTTTCTGACTTTATCATTGAGCGATTCCGCAATTTATCTGACCGATATTTCAAGGAAAATAAAAAATTGGCCATCGAACGAGCATCTTGGGGAAGTTTGTTGGTGGCCATTGGTACGTTGGGGTATTTTGGTGCCTATACATTAATTATTGTTGAAACCGTAAAAGGAATCGTGACTATTGGAACGCTTACTTTTTTGGCGGGTTCGTTTCGTCAATTAAAATCTTTGTTGGAAGGTATTCTTAGCAGATTTACCAGTATTTCACAAGGAGCATTATACCTTAATGACTTATTTGAGTTTTATCAGATTAAACCACAAATTGTTTCCCCAGTTCAAGCCAAACCATTTCCTGACCCAATTCGAGAAGGCTTTACGTTTGAAAATGTAGGTTTTAAATATCCAAATTCAGATAAATGGGCAAATAGAAGTCTAAATTTCGATTTGAAAGTAGGAGAAAAGTTGGCCTTAGTAGGAGAAAATGGTTCAGGAAAAACAACGTTGGTGAAACTTTTAGCCAGATTATATGACCCAGATGAAGGGCGGATTTTACTTGATGGTGTCGATTTAAAAGAATATAATCTGGTAGAATTGCGTGAACATATCGGCGTGATTTTTCAAGATTTTCAGAAGTTTAATTTTACGGCAGGTGATAATATCGCCGTCGGAGATATTACTTCTCGTGAAGAATTACCCGAACTCGAGCGTGCCGCTCACCAAAGTTTAGCCGATACGGTTATTGAAAAATTACCACTAAAATACGAACAACCGTTGGGACGTAAGTTTTCTAAAGGAATCGAACTTTCGGGTGGAGAATGGCAAAAAGTAGCATTGGCAAGAGCCTATTTGCGTGAAGCCGATGTGCTGATTTTAGACGAACCAACGGCCGCACTCGATGCTCGTGCCGAATACGAGGTTTTCCGTCGTTTTGCCGAACTCACCAAAGGAAAAACCGCTATTCTGATTTCGCACAGGTTTTCAACCGTCAGAATGGCAGATAGAATTTTGGTGCTTGATAAAGGAAATTTGCTTGAAATCGGTACACACGAAGAATTACTGGCAAAAAATGGCCGATATGCTGAATTATTTTATTTACAAGCGGAAGGATACAAGTAGTAAGTACTACTACTTTTCCCACAAAGCCAATGCAATTCTGAGTTTTGCGTAGTCATAAATTCCTTCGAGAGCTTCAAATAATGGTTTTATGGCATCACCTTTTTGAATATTCAGTTTCATGGCTTCGGCTATGATTTGGTTATATTCGTAAGTAGCAATGTATTGTTTTAGGTCAATATCTTGCCCATCTTGATAGAGTTTTACTAAATGGCTTACAATCGTAACTGGATTTAGCGAGCGTTTAGCTGCCATTTCTTCGAGCGACATCCCCGCTTTATACATTTCAAAGGTTTCCAGAAATGTCATACCTTTTTCTTGCTTAGCTCTTGCTATAGTTGGATTCTCACCGCCAAATCTCAATATTTCGTTGATAAATTCATCGCCATATAGTCTAAACTTCTGTTCTCCAACACCCGAAACAGCCATCATCTGAAAACGATTGATTGGGCGTTTTTGTGCCATATCCGAAAGCGTAGCATCTGAGAAAACCACAAATGGTGGTACATTCTGTTCATCGGCAATTTTCTTACGCAGAATGCGTAACTTCTCAAATAAAGCATCTTTGATAACCTCTTTCTTCGATTTTTCTTTTGGTGCTTCTTCGTCTAATCTGGCACGTTTTACATCGTAGGCTTCAAATCTTACTAAATCAACCTTTCTTTCGCCTTTTAGTACCTGCCACGAAACCGAGTTGAGTTTTAAAGCGTGTCGCTCGTCGTATGCGATATCAATAACCCCCGAATTAAGTAGTTGCGTTATGTAATCGGCCCACTCTTCGTATTTTAATTCTTTTCCTACACCAAAAGTTTTTAGATTTTGATATCCACGCTCATAAATAGCTCTATTTTGCGAACCTCTCAGAATATCAATCAAAAGCCCCATTGCTACTTTTTCTTCAGCACGGGCAACTCCTGATAAAGCTTTTTGTGCAAAAATGGTGGCATCAAATTTCTTAGGAGGATTATGACAAACATCGCAGTTGCCACAATCGCTTTGGGCTTCTTCGTTAAAGTAGCTTAATAAAATCCTTCTTCGACAAATCTCCGATTCGGCATACTGTTTCATGCGGTCGAGCTTCGCAAATTGCACTTCTTTCATTTCATCGGGTAGTTCCGACTTCTGAATCATTTCTTTGCGAGTAATAATATCACCAAAGCTATAAAAGAGTAAGGTGTCTGACTTCATACCATCACGCCCAGCTCGGCCAATTTCTTGGTAATAACTTTCTACATTCGATGGCAAACTATAATGAATCACAAATCTTACATTCGATTTGTCAATCCCCATTCCGAATGCAATCGTAGCTACAATTACTTGAATCTCATCTTTTATGAACGCATCTTGCACCTCCGAGCGAGTTTGTGCATCAACACCTGCATGATAATGCATGGCACGAAGCCCAAGTTTGCGGAGGCCTTCAGCTACCTCTTCGGTATTTTTTCTGCTCAAACAATAGATAATACCCGATTGAGACGGGCGTTTGGCAATAAATTCATGAATAATCTTTAAGCGATTGCGTCCAGGAAGCACCGCCAAACTAAGATTTGGCCTGTCAAACGAAGAAATAAAAATTTTAGCATCAGGAATACCCAACTGAGTCAGAATATCTTTTCTTGTTACTTTGTCAGCCGTTGCGGTCAAAGCAACCATCGGAACATTCGGAAAAGTTTCTTTCAATACTTTTAGCTGAATATATTCTGGTCTGAAATCATGGCCCCAGTTCGATACGCAGTGCGACTCATCGATGGCAATCTGATTGACGTTCAAAGTTTTGATAAACCCTAAATAATTATTCGAGAAAAGTTTTTCGGGCGAAATATAAAGTAGTTTTAATTCCCCTGACTTACATTGCTCCTCAATGGTTCGCATTTCAACCATCGAAAGCGTACTGTTCATATAAGCCGCAGGTACGCCATTGGCTTTTAATGATTGTACTTGGTCTTGCATCAAGGCAATTAGCGGAGAAATAACCAGCGTAATTCCTTCCATTACCAGAGCAGGTACTTGAAAACAAATAGACTTTCCTCCACCAGTGGGCATTAGTACCATACAATCTTGTTTAGCCAAAATCGTATCAATTATATCAGATTGTAGTGGACGGAATTTATCGTAACCAAAATATTTTTTTAAAACTTGCTCTTTAGTCATTTATTCAGAAAAAGTAATTTGAGCAAAATTATGCCTAAAAGATGAATCTAAATTGAAAAACATTTAATTTTACTGAAATTATTTTCAACAAACCAACCATTATACATGAAAAAAACGCTGGTTTTATCATTATTAATTAGTGCAAATCTCTACGGCCAAGATAATAAATCTACCGAATTTGCCGCCACAATTTCCGCACAGGATTTAAAAAAACACCTCACTTACATCGCTTCTGATAGCCTCGAAGGCCGTGATACTGGTTCAGAAGGCCAACGAAAAGCTGCGGCCTACATCTCAAAACATTTTGCCAATTTGGGCTTACAAGCCATTGCACCACAAAAAGATGGTAGCAAAGGCTATTACCAAAAATTTAATCTATATCAGAAAGGCTGGAAAGATGCCTATATAAAGATAGGTAATAAAAAGAAAGAGTTCTTTAAAGATTACTATCCGAATGGTCTCATGAGCATTCCCGAAGAACAATTAATGTCGGTTGTTTTTGTAGGATACGGAATTGAACACGAAAATTACAACGATTATAAGGATATTAATGTAGAAGGTAAAGCGGTAGTTTTTTTTGATGGTGAGCCAAAAGATAAAGAAGGTAAATACGTATTCACAAAAGCTGATGAAAAATCAGATTGGGTAGAAAGAGCAGGCTTGCAAAAGAAGATAAACATTGCCTTGAGTCACGGAGCAAAAATGTTCTTCGTAATCTCTGCCACTGATGCCCAGAAGTTTTCTTCATTGGCAGCTGAGCGTAAAGCAGTTCTTTCAAGATTCAATCAACTAAGTTTTAACGCTTCGTCATCGGCCGAAAAAGCTACTTCAAATCCAACATTCTTTGTCTCTCAGGAAATGGCAGCCGAAATGCTTGATGTAAAGTCAAGTAGACTGTCAAAAATTGTTGAAGAAATCAGTGATAAGAAAGAAAGCTTGGCAAGTAAGTTAAAACCCTCAACAGTTTCGATTAAAGCCGAAAGGGGGGAGGTTCCAGTCGAAACACAAAATGTCTTGGGTTTTATGGAAGGTACTGATAAAAAAGATGAAGTTGTATTGATTACGGCTCACTACGACCACGTAGGAATCCAAAACGGACAAATCCATAATGGAGCAGACGATGACGGTTCTGGAACTTGTGCCGTTCTTGAAATTGCTGAAGCATTTGCAAAGGCAAAAGCAGCAGGAAATGGCCCACGTCGTAGTATTTTATTTATGACCGTAACAGGCGAAGAAAAAGGATTACTCGGCTCACAGTATTATACTGATAAAGACCCAATTATTCCATTGGCTAAAACAGTTTGTGATTTGAATATTGATATGATTGGCCGAATTGATAAACAACATGCTCCCAAAGAAGAATACGTTTATCTCATTGGTTCAGATAAGTTATCCTCAGAATTGCATCAAATTAGTGAGGAAGTGAATAAAAAGTATATCAATTACGATTTAGACTATACCTTTAATGACCCTAAAGACCCTAATCGCTTCTACTATCGCTCTGACCACTATAATTTTGCTAAAAATAAAATTCCAGTAATTTTCTATTTCACTGGTGTACACGAAGACTACCACCGCCCAGGCGATGATGTAGAGAAAATACTTTTTCCAAAGTACCAGCAAATTACTCGCTTAGTATTCCAAACAGCTTGGGAATTAGTAAATCGTGAAGAGCGAATAAAGGTAGATAGCAATAAGCAATAAGACTTTTGAGTGTATTTTAGGCTAAAATATTGTAATTCAGAATAAAAAAAAATAGCAACGAAAACTTTAGTTTAAGAAATTATTGAACTTAATTAAAAACATGGCTAAATACTTGATAGCTAAAATGTTAAGAGGGTCTATTGTCTCAAATTGATACTAAGAAAATCTTGGAAAAGTTCAATAATCGTATTTTTGACTAAAAATTAATTGTATTTATACTTTTTTGTTTCACGGTTTTTCTATAAAATTGTCAAAAAATTAAAAAGAACACATTATCTGGATTGGCAGTATTTTCTTTTGAAATCGCTCGATTTTTTAATTTTTTAAACTTTTATTTAACAAAAAAACATTTTTAACTTTTTAAAACCCTAAAATTTTCTAATCTAATGGAAAAAAAGACAGCAGCCCCTGCAGCTAAACCAGCAGCAAAACAATCAACTGGTGGTGGATTAAATCCAGCGTTAACAATTCCTGTACTTCTTGCAATCGCAATCGCAACTTACGTTTTCATCTTAGGTGATGCAAGTCACTTCCTTGATGCCGAAAAACACAAACCAAAACCAGGTGACTTCTTTGGCCTTATCCACAGTGGTGGTGTTGTCGTGCCTATCTTGATGACTTGTTTTCTTTGCGTATTAGTATTCTCAATTGAGCGTTTCTTCACAATCAATAAAGCTTCTGGTACAGGTAATATCGATGCTTTTGTTCGTAAAGTACGTTCATTGTTAGACTCAAACAACGTTGCTGATGCAATCAAAGAGTGTGACAAACAAAAAGGTTCAGTAGGTAATGTTGTAAAAACTGCTTTAGGTAAATACAGCCTTTTAACTACTGATGGGTCTTTAGACAAAGAACAAAAATTAGCCGCTCTTCAAAAAGAAGTTGAAGAAGCAACTTCATTAGAACTCCCAATGTTGGAGAAAAACCTTACAATTCTTTCTACTTTGGCAACTGTATCAACTTTAATTGCCTTATTAGGAACTGTACTTGGTATGATTCGTGCGTTCTCAGCTCTCGGTGCTGGTGGTGGAGCCCCAGATGCAGCTGCTCTTGCAACTGGTATCTCTGAGGCCTTGATTAACACAGCCTTAGGTATCGGTACTTCAGCTATCTCAATCATCATGTATAACTTCTTTACATCTAAAATTGATGATTTAACTTACAAAATTGACGAAATCGGTTTGAGCATCCAACAAAATTTTGCAGCTCATAACTAATTCAATTTGACAAATTCTGATTGTTTGAAAATAAATTATATATTTAGACAACATTCTAAATTTGTTCTCGTTATATTTGTAAATAAAATTAAATCATTAAGGAGTTATGCCAGCAGTAAAACCAAAACGAAAGAGTCCTGTCATGGATATGACAGCGATGTGTGACGTGGCATTCTTGTTATTGTCTTTCTTTATCATGACTACTCAGTTCAAGGGTCAAGAGTCAGTAACAATTGATACACCTTCGTCAATTTCGCAGACAAAAATCCCTGAAACGGGTGTGGCTACTATTAGTATTGACCCTAAAGGAAAATACTATTTCGGTATCGCAGATGCAAAGCAGCGTGGTGAATTACTTCAAAGAATGGCCCAAAAGTACGGAGTGTCTGTAAGCACTACTGACTTAAAGAGCTTTGAAAAATTATCAGATTTCGGTATCAGTATTGCTGGTTTAAAGCAATATTTGAATCTACCTCCAGAAGACCAATTAAATGTGGTAATGGCTGGTATCCCGAATGATAGTACGAAAAGTGAATTAGGTGACTGGGTTTCAACTTATTTGTTAGAAGTAAATCCTTCAGCTAAATTGGCAATTAGAGGTGATGCAACCACTAATTACCCAGCTATCAAATCAGTACTTAACGAACTTGGTAAGAGAGATATTAACAAGTTTCAGTTGATTACAGGTGTTGAAAACGCACCTAATTAATATTTTAATGAATCATCTAAACATTGTAAAACAATGGCAGAAATAGACACCTCCAGTGGTGGTGGCAAAGGTGATGGTAAGGTACGGGCCAAAAAACAATCCGCAAGAGTTGACATGACTCCCATGGTAGATTTAGGATTCTTACTGATTACATTCTTTGTTTTCACCACGACGTTCAGCAAGCCTAATATGATGAAGTTGAATATGCCAGAGAAGGAGAAGGACCAAAACAAACCACCTGAAACGGCAGAAATCAAGGAATCAAACACGATTACAATCTTAATGGGCAAAGATAATCGTATCTTCTATCACCAAAAGTCGTCAAAGAATTTGACTCCTGAGTTATTGATGGAAAGCGATTATTCAAAAGATGGTATCCGTACCGCTATTTTGAAGGCAAAAGTTAACGCAATTGACCAAACCAAATTTACTGTGGTTATCAAACCAACTGATGACGCAACTTATAAGAACACAGTAGATATTTTGGATGAGATGGCTATCACGAAGTCAGACCTTTATGCAATCGTTGACCCTTCAAAAGAAGAGTTGGAAATCTACAAGCAGAAAATCGCTGCTCCAAAACAGTAATTAAGTTCATTCGTCAAGTTATAAAAATATGGACCCTAAAAATAATGTCAATGTTACCTTAGATGACATGGTGTTCGAGACCCGTAATAAGGCCTACGGAGCATATGACCTAAGAAAGACCTACAAAAAGACGGTTAACCGCTCGCTTTTGTATGGTTCTGTTGCATTTTTGGCAGCTGTGGGTGCTCCAATGCTTTATGCGTCAATTACGCCAAAAGCAAAGAAAGAGGTTGCGGTAGAAATCGACTTAGCTAAGTTGAAAGAAGAGAAAGTGGAAGATAAACCGCTTGACCTTCCGCCACCGCCGCCACCAGAGCAAAAGCCACCAGAAGTTGCTACAATTAAATTCTTACCTCCTGAGCCAAAACCAGATGAAGAGGTAAAAAATGAAGAGCCGCCACCACCTGCTGAGCAGATTGAGAAGGCGGTAATCTCAAACGAAACGAAAGAAGGTGTTGAGTCTGACGAAATTGCAGCCGCTCCACCTCCAGTAGTTGAAGCTCCAAAAGCCGTTGAGATTGAGCAACCAAAAGAAGATGAAATCTTCACAACTGTTGAGCAACAACCAGAATTTCCAGGTGGTATAAAAGAGATGTATGCCTTTATTGGTAAAAACCTTAAATACCCATCGGCTGCTCAAAGAGCAAACGTTTCTGGAAAAGTTTTTGCTAAATTCGTTGTTGAGAAAGACGGTAGTTTAGGTGATGTTCAGATTTTGAAAGGAATCGGTTTTGGTTGTGATGAAGAAGCACAACGTGTATTGAAATCAATGCCAAAATGGAATCCTGGTAAACAAAATGGACGTAGCGTAAGGGTATTCTTTACTATGCCAATTTCATTCGTTCTTGAATAATGTTGCAGAATCGAAAACCAGAAGGTTTCAGCCAAATTACAATTTATATCAGAGCATTTACGGCTATTGCGTATATTGTAATGGGAATATATGTTTTTATGAAGCGTACGCTTCTTCCAGTATCCGATGGTGTTGCTATGATAATGAGTATTTTAATCATTGTTTATGGTATATTTAGGGGCTGGGGTGCATATAATGCTTATAAAAACAATTTATAGTTCTCGAATGGCTTAATATTGAAGGCCACTTCCAATTTACGGAAGTGGCTTTTTTATTTTTACGAGTGTATTTTATTATATTATTAGTACAAATTTTGAAGCAAAATTTTATTTTTCGATTTTTGTATTGTTTAAGAAAATAATACTGATATATTTGTGATTATATATTTAGCAAATAATCTAAATGTGTTTAGCAATTAATTAAAGTACTTGAGCGTTTAAGTATTAACCACCGAAGTTTATAATGAGAAGAATACTTATTGTGATGTGTACAGCACTTGCATTATGGCAGTGTAATTCACAAGAAAAACAAGATTTACCTAATGAAGGTGAAATTACGATTGCTGCGGATGAATCGTTACAGCCTATTGTTGAGGCAGAAGTAATGGCCTATAATGCTCATTACCCAAAAGCTAAGCTCAATGTGGTTTATGTGCCTGAGCAAAGAGCTATGTCGTTGATGATGAATGATTCGGTAAATCTTGCGATAGTAACTCGTGAAGCAACCCCAGGCGAAAAAGCAGTTTATACAACTAATAATATTCCTTATTTACCAGCTAAAATGGCTCTTGATGGAGTTGCTATTATTAGTAATACAGAAAGTGCAATAAAAAACCTTTCGATTACAGAATTGAAAGAAATGTTTGAAGGCCAGAAAAAAACAGAGATTAAGTTGGTTTTTGATAACAGTAGCTCAAGTAATTTAAACTACATGATTCAAAAACTTGGATTAAAAGATATAAAGAAAGCTAATATTTTTGCAGCCGATGGTAATAAAGATGTAATTGAGTATATTAAGAAAAATAAAAATGCTATTGGCGTGATAGGTGGCAATTGGATAAGTGATATTGATGATTCGAAAAGTCAAAGTTTTATCAATAGTATTCATGTGGTTGGAATTTCTGATACAAAAACTCCAGATAAATTTTATACACCTACAACTGCCAGTTTGAAAGCTCGTAAATATCCGTTCGAGAGAAGAATTATACTTCATACCAAAAGAGGATATGGACTTACAAGTGCGTTCATTAGATTTTGCTGTGCATATATAGGTCAGTTAGTGGTAGAAAAATCTGGGTTATTACCTTATTATATATACGAAAGGGAAATAATCTTAGAAAAAAAACCAGTAGAGAAACTTCCATAAGAAAGAAGATTAGGAAGTTAGGCAGGAATGACAATTAACGAAACATTAACATTTTATTCGATAACTTTCCAAACAAAAAACTGTCTAATCAATAAATAGCAAAAGAATAAAAAAGCGGGGTATAAAAATATTTTTTTATCTAAACGACATTTTATTTAACTTTGCTTACTTTTAATTTAAACCAAGAATCTGTAAACCTAACTTTTAGAGTGAAAATGAACAAGATTTTGAAATCTTTGGCAGTAGCAGCAGTGGCTGTACTGGCGTTGTCGTTCCACACAATGGCACAAACTGTGCAGGACGGACTGAGAAATTTGGATGCTGAGCGATACAATGCTGCTGAAACCATTTTCAAGCAATTGGCATCAACTGCACCATCAGCAGAAAACTATTATTCACTTGGCTACTTCTATCTAAATTTACAAGATGAAGATGGAAAAGTAAGTTCAGAAAATTTAGAGAAAGCAAAAGATGCTTTCACGAAAGGTACCGCCTTGGATGCCAAGAAACCAGACCCGTTGAACCGTGTTGGTTTGGCAACTGTAAAGTTATTATCTGGAGATAGAGCTGGTGCAAAGGCAGATTTTGATTTAATAAAGAAAGATACAAAAAATAAGAATGCCGATGTGATTTTCCGTATTGGCGAAGCTTATTCATTATCGGCAAAAGTTAATGACCCAGCGGAAGCTGTAACCAATATTCAGGCGGCGTTGGATTTGCAAAAAGTAAAAAACAACCCTGACTATTACATTGCAATGGCGAAAGCATACTTGATTAAAAATGACGGCGGTGCTGCTATGACTGCTTTGGAAAATGCTGCTAACATGGGCCAAAAATTAGCTAAAATCAAAACACTGATGGGTCGCGTATGGTACCAAGGAAAGCAATATCAGAAAGCACAAGGTTTCTTTCAATGAAGCAATTGCTGCTGACCCAGAGTATGCACCAGCTTATTATTACTTAAGTTTATTATATACAACTTTCGGTAAATTCAATAAAGCAAAAGAAAATGCTTTGTTAGCATTAAAGAAAAGTGAGGCTACTGCTGCTGAAAAATTACGTTATATAAAGTTAGCATTTGCAAGCAAAGATTATGATGGTGCATTAAGTGTACTAAATGAGATTTTTGATGCAGAAAAAGACCCAATCAAATATCGTTTGAAAGGTTATATTCAAACAGAAAAAGGCGAATGTGCTGATGCTGTAAAAAATATCACAGAGTTTTTGAACAAAGCAGAAAAGGAGCGTCATTTAGCTTCAGATTGGGGTATGTTAGGTCGTGCTTATGCTTGTATTAAAGATGATGCAAACAAAAAGCTCAACGATTCATTGTCTATCATCAATATGGATATTGCCATTGAAAAAGGTGATTCAACGTTCGATTATAATGGTGCGATTATTAATAATTATAAATTAGCTAAAAACTGGCCTAAAGTTGCAGAACGTCTTGAGAAGTATATTTCAACTTCTAAAAAAGGTGGAAATGCAACTGACTACTACAACTTAGCTGATGCGTACATGCGTTCGAGAAACTTCATCAAAGCAGATACTGTTTATTCAAAAGCAATTGAATTATACAAAGACACATGGATGTTCCCATATATTCAAAAAGCTCGTGCAAAACAATACGCTTTAGGAAGTACAGTGGACAGTACATTTTCAGCAGCACCTTTGTATGAAAAATATATAACTGTTTCGACTGATGCAATGAAAGCAGATACGAAAAATGCTAAGTATTTTTCTGAAGCTTATGGCTATTTAGGATATAAAGCATTATTGGTTGAGAAGAACCCAGCAAAAGCAACAGAATATATGAATTTTGCTTTGAAGTACGACCCAACTAATACAAAAGCTCAGCAAGTATTGCAAAGTATTAATGGTGGTACTACTCCGCCAGCTGGTGGAACTACACCACCAAATAATAACTCACCTAATGGAGGGGCTCAGCCTAAAAACTAAGTAAAATACTATATTGCAAAGAAGCCTGACTATGAATTAGTTAGGCTTCTTTGTTTTAGAATGATAATTTATTTCAATTAAAAGATACATTTTCTAAAAATTGCTTTTAATTTTGCCTTTAATACGCTTTAACTAAGAATTTTAATAGAAGTAAACCTCCTAATTGTTTAAGAACCAATCAAATATGTTTAATTTAGTAATATTCGGTCCTCCAGGTGCAGGAAAAGGTACTCAATCGGCAAAGATTATAGATAAATACAAATTGGCCCATATTTCTACTGGTGATATGTTCAGAATGCATATTAGCCAAAATACTGCATTGGGGCAAAAAGTAAAACAAATCTTAGCAGATGGATTATTAGTACCTGACTCAATTACGATTGATATGTTGGAAGAAGAAGTGCAAAATAATCCAGATGCAACTGGTTTTATTTTCGATGGTTTTCCACGTACGGTAGCACAAGCCGAAGCACTTGATAAATTTTTAGAAGGTAAAAACGAAAAAATAGATTTAGTTTTACAATTAGATGTAACTGAGAGTGAAATTAAAAATCGTATTGCTGAAAGAAAGAAAGTAAGTGGTAGAGCTGATGATGATGAAGATAAGCTTATTAAGCGTATTGACGAGTATTTTACAAAAACGATTCATGTTTTACCGTTTTACCAAGAACAAGGTAAAGTGGTGAAAATCAATGGAATAGGTGAGGTAGAAAATATATTTGGCATGATTTGTGCCGCTATTGACGAAGCAAAATAGTTCAAAACTTTCTTGTTTGAGAGTTTTTATTAAGGACATTTTAAAGTAAAATATCATTTAGAATGTCCTCATATTGTACATTGAGATATTGATTTTAGCTATGACGAGTAATTTTATTGATTACGTAAAAATAAACTGTGTTTCAGGAAATGGTGGTGCTGGTTCAAGGCATTTTAGGCGTGAAAAACACGTACCTAATGGTGGCCCAGACGGCGGTGATGGGGGTAGAGGTGGACACATAATTTTGCGTGGAAATTCTCAGTACTGGACTCTTCTGCACCTAAAATATCAAAAACATATCAAAGCTCAACATGGCGTAGCAGGTGAAGGTGGACGTAGGTCTGGCCGTCAGGGTGAAGATGAAATCATTGAGGTACCACTCGGAACAATTGCACGTGATGCTGAAACAGGAGAAGTGATGGGAGAAGTTACCGAAGACGGACAACAAATTATTTTGTTGCCAGGCGGTAGAGGAGGCTTAGGAAACTGGCACTTCAGAAATTCAACTAATCAAGCTCCTGAGTATCATCAATCTGGCGACTCTGGACAAGAGTTGTGGATTATTTTAGAATTAAAAGTATTGGCAGATGTGGGCCTTGTGGGCTTCCCAAATGCTGGAAAATCAACATTGCTTTCTACGGTATCGGCTGCTAAACCAGAAATAGCCGATTATCCATTTACAACTTTAACCCCTAACCTTGGCGTAGTTGCTTATCGTGATTTCAAATCGTTCGTGATGGCCGATATTCCTGGAATCATAGAAGGAGCTTCTGAAGGCAAAGGTCTTGGGCTTCGCTTCCTGAGACACATCGAAAGAAACTCAATTTTGCTGTTTGTGGTTTCTGCCGATGCTGAAAATCCAATGAAAGAGTACAAAACACTACTCAAAGAATTAAAGGTTTATAATCCAGAATTGCTCGATAAGAAAAGAGTACTTAGTATCTCAAAGATTGATTTGATTGATGAGAAACAAATCAAAAAAATAAAAGCCAAAATTCCCGAAGATTTACCTTATGTATTTTTCTCGGCTGCAACAAATCAAGGAATTGATGAGTTGAAAGATTTGATATGGCAAAATTTAGACAGATAAATCTTAGTGTAAAATTACACAAGTGTTTCTGATATTTTGAAAGTAAGTTATACACACACAACTCTGATTAAAATCTGAGTGAACCTTTATTTAATGATTTCGCCATGAAAAAAACTTTTTTAAGTTTATTTCTCTTGGTGCATGTATCCGTTTTTGCTCAAGTAGCAATCACTTTTCCTGTAAATAGGGCTGTTTTTCAACGAAACACCTCTAATACAGGAATGATTCCTATTGCAGGTACGTTTCAGACCCGAGTTGAAAGAATTGATGCACGACTAACTCCTATCAATGGTGGAAACGCTGTTGATTGGACTGCTATTAGTGTTAATCCAAATTTTGGTACTTTCATTGGTAATATTTTTGCCCAAGCAGGTTGGTACAAGCTTGAAATACGAGCTTCAAGAGGTGGAGTGATTGTTGGTACTTCGACAATCGAAAAAGTGGGAGTTGGCGAAGTATTAATTATTTCGGGGCAATCGAATGCTCAAGGATACGAAGGCCGAGGAAATCCGCCTGCTAATGATGACAGAGTAAATTGTATCACAAACTTTTATTCTTACGGCCAAATAACTGAGCCACCTTTTCCCGTTATTTCGCAACTAAGCGAAAATGTTAAAATTGCTCCACTCGGCAATGGCTCTTGGTGTTGGGGAAAGCTTGGAGACCTTCTGGCTGAAAAACTCAATGTTCCGATATTATTTATCAATACTGCATTCGAAGCCATGGGTATTGAGGCCTGGAGTAGAAGTGCTGATGGTGAAAGGGGGCAAGATTTCTATTCTGGAAACTTTGCTTTACCTGGTTATCCTTACGAAAATCTAAAGAAATCGTTACATTATTATACCAATATGTTTGGCGTTCGCTCGATTCTTTGGCATCAAGGAGAAACCGATAATGATAAACGTACAAGTACTGAAAAGTATCGCCAGAACTTAGAGTATATTATTTCAAGAAGTAGAGTTGATACAGGTAAAAATATAAGTTGGATGGTTTGTCGAGTTAGTAGGGTTAGTTCGGGAACATATCAACCAGTAATTGATGCTCAAAATCAAGTAATTCAGAATTACCCTAATACATTTGAAGGCCCCGAAACAGACCAAATCCTTGATAGAACAGATGGGGTTCATTTCTATGATAAAGGTTTAATTGAACTGGCAAGAGCTTGGAATAATAAGTTGGACTTGAGTTTTTTTGAAAAAGCAAGGCCGATTCCTCCCTCATCTCCACTTTTTTTTGACTTAAGGTGCAATACTGAAAATACACAAAGACCTGTCCAAATCTTCATGCCAAATGGTTTTAAGGAGTATTATTGGACAAATGGTTTTAGTGACATTGCCAACGCAGCTTCATTAGAAACAAATACTGGATTTTATCGTGGCCGTGCTATTGATTATTTAGGTAATGTATATTACACACCACTTGCAAACTATACAAATCTCTCAGTATCAAATCCACCATCAATTCAGGCCGAAGGAGCCACGAGTTTCTGTGAGGGAGAAACCGTAAAATTGACTTCAAATGTCGAACAAGATATTTTTTGGAGTACGGGAGCAAGTTCAAAATCTATTGTAGTTAGCCAAAAAGGCAGTTATACGGTTAGTCAAGTAAATTATTTGGGTTGTTTTGCAAAATCGAATGAGATTTCGGTGGATATCTTGCCTAAACCAGATGTAAAAATTACAGCCGAAGGAGAGACAACTTTTTGTGCAGATAAATCAGTCAGATTAACTTCTAATACCGTAAAAAATCTTGTTTGGAATAACGGCGAAACAAGTCCTTCGATTATGGTCAATCGAGGTGGCGATTATTTTGCTCGTGCGAAGAATGAGTTTGGGTGTGAAGGTGTTTCACAGAGTATCAGAATAAATATCAATCCATTACCTGACAAACCAATAATAACAGCTGATGGGCCAACTGTTTTTTGTGCAGATAAATCAGTCAGATTAACTTCGACTGTAACTAATGGCATACAATGGAATACAGGAGATAGGGCTGCCAGCATTGATGTTTCCAGAACAGGTGAATATGTTGTTACGGCTCGAAATGATTTTGGTTGTCAGAACTCTTCTTCGTTTACTTCAATAAAAGTAAATCCGTTGCCACCTAAGCCATTGATTACTGCCAGTGGACCAACTATTTTTTGTGATGGCGATAATGTAAGAATTTCTGCCCCTGAAAGTAAGGCCTATCAATGGAGTAATTCAAAGAACACAAGAGAACAAACAATTAATTCATCAGGTTTTTTTACTGTTAAAATTATCGACCAAAATGGCTGTATTTCACCCTCTTCTGATGAATTAGAAGTCATAGTTAAACCATCTCCAATTGGGATTAGCGTATTACAAACTGGTACATTTACACTTGAGGCTCTTGCCAGTGGACTCTTTGATGTTAAATATGAATGGTATAAAGATAATGTTTTATTACCAAATACATCAATCGTAATTAAAGCAAAAACAGAGGGACTTTATGCTGTAAAAGGTTCTATTTTGTATCAACTTGGTGCTGGACGAAACCTACGGTGTTTTTCACCCATTTCAAATGGGTATAGGTTTAAGATTGACCCATCAGTTCAAGGGATGAGTGTGTTTCCGAATCCTGCACCTAAATCAATTATAAACATTGAGACACAAGAAGACTTACAAGATGCTGTTGTGGATATTTATAACTTGAAAGGAACACTCGTTAAAAGTTACTCCGTGCCTAACTTTGATGCAAGGCGTACTTTTGATTTAAGTGAAATCCAGAAAGGAGGATTGTTTGTTAATGTAAGAGCTCAAAATTTTAATGTAATTAAACGTGTTTATGTTGAATAAATCTTAGATTTTTACCATTAAATAACTTTTTTTAATAAGAATAGAATAAACTGTATTGATTATAGGTATAGGCTTTTGTAAATTTGTGTTAGGCTATGAACCTTAATCCGTTTAAAAATGAATTATTCAAGGAATTGGTTAATCTTGTTATTGAATATCGTTCTTTTAGATGCTTATTCACAAATACAAATTACCTTCCCCGTTTCACGTATTGTTTTCCAAAGAAATAACCAAAATCAAGCAACTGTAACTGTTGCAGGAAGCTATTTTCAACAACTTGATAAAGTAGAAGTAAGAGCCGTCCCTGTTTGGGGTGGGCAAGGAACTGAAACTGCTTGGAATGCAGTTCAAGACTTTCGAAATAATGGGATTTTTAGCGGTACAATTCAACTCAATGGAGGATGGTACAATATTGAAGTTAGAGGCATTCTTAATGGAAATGTGACTACTAATGCAATACTCGAACGAGTCGGCGTTGGTGAAGTTTTTATAGTGGCTGGGCAGTCTAATGCACAAGGAGACCAGGCTTATTCAGGAGCTACAATTGGGGCCATAGACGACAGAGTTTCTACAATAAATTACTACGAACCAAATCTTAATGAAGATAACTTGCCATTTCAGTTTTCTCAGATGGGAAATAATACTAAAATGGCACCCTATAACTATGTTCCATGGTTTTGGGCAAAACTCGGGGATAAACTTACTCAACGATTAAATGTTCCAGTGCTATTTTATGGTGCTGCGTTAGGTGGTTTGAGTTGTGAAGTTTGGCGTAGGTCTGCTGAAGGGCAAGATTTACGGCAAGAGCTACCTCTATTCGTTAAAGTACCTGGTATGCCATATAGAGGAATGAAAGCAGCTTTACAACACTATGTAACACGTACGGGTGTAAGGGCTATTTTGTGGCAACAAGGCGAAAGTGATGGAGCTTCAAGTGCAGAAAATTATTATAATAATCTACGCACAGTTATTGAGAAAAGTAGGGCAGATTCAAAAAAAGGAGATTTAGCATGGGTTGTGGCTCGTTCTTCCCGTAATCCTGCAATTTTGTCATCTGTAATTGAGGGGCAAAATCTTACTATTCAACGAGTTCCAAACGTTTTCGTAGGGCCTCCAACCGATGAAATCGTAGGTTCAAATTTCAGAGCTGATGGAATTCATTTTCATAATGATGGATTATTGCTTGCATCAGATTATTGGAATAATTATCTTGATGGTGGTTTTTTTTCAAATTCTCAGCCATTAATGGCCAGAAGCTTACCAATCGTAAATATCGCATGTAATCCAAATAATACTACCAACAAATTTACAGTTAGTACAGGAGGCTACCCATTTTACAGGTGGAGTAATGGAGGTACTTCAAATTTCATTACCGTCACTAATGGAACGTTTTCATTTAAAGGCATTGATGATGTAGGTAATACTGTATTTTCACAACCCTTTACATTGTCAACAAATAACGATGTAACACAACCTACGATTTCAGCAAATGGCAATACTACTTTTTGCGATGGACAAGGTGTAATATTAACTTCAAATATCAATGGTGGAAATGTATGGAGTAATGGAGAAAGAGGGCAATCAATTGTTGCTCGTGGTTCAGGCAATTACTCAGTGGTTAATTATTCAATCAATGGTTGTGCATCGCCTACTTCATCTTCTATCAATGTAAATGTACTGCCTACACCGTTTAACTTGATTAATACCAGTAAATCTCTTCCCATTTGCCCAGAAGAAACAATAGATTTATTCACCAATAACAATGATGGTACAGCTTATATTTGGAATACCAACGAAACCACTAAGCGAATAACCGTTAGTAAAGCAGGTTCATACAGTTTGCGTATAAGAGGCCAAAATGGATGTGAGTCTCAATCATTTATTGATGTCAATTTTCGTTCTCGGCCATCAACTAATATCTTAGCTGATGGCGAGACTACGTTCTGTTTAGGTAAAAGTGTTAATATTTTTCCTCAGAACGATTTTTCTTCCTATTTGTGGAGTACAGGAGCAACTACCAAAACAATCAATGTTCGAACCGATGGTACATACACATTGAAAGTAAAGGATAGTTTTGGGTGTACATCTGATTTAATTTCAAGGAGAATTACTGTTAATTCACTTCCATCAGTTAAAATAAAAGCTGAGGGCGTTGATAAATTTTGTGAAGGAAACGTAGTTACTTTATCACCGTTCACACAATCTGCTTTAGGTTACAGGTGGAGTACAGGTGAATCATCGAAGGAAATTTATGTAGTTAGAGATGGCTTATATACTTTATCAGTAAGAGATGAAAATGGTTGTGAATCATCGCCCGATTCGATTAGGTTAAAATATATACCATCACCTGTTGCTTCTATTACAACAAGTGACAACGTAAATACAATTTGTGAAGGAACATCACTTGTATTGATTAGTAACGATGCAGTTGCATATTCTTGGAATACAGGAGCAACTTCAAAAAATATTTCCGTTGATAAAGCTGGCGTATATAGTTTAAGAATTAAAGATGATAAGAATTGTTTGTCGAATCCAACTACTTTTGAAGTATTCACAAAGGCCAGTCCACCTGAGCCAACAATAAATATTGAAGGAGCTTTTCAATTACGTGCAATTCCTACAACCATATCAGAAAATCAGTTGTTTAATTGGAAAAAAGATAATGAAGAACTTTCAGTAACATCACCCATTTTAAAGGTAAACACTTCTGGAATGTATGCTGTTCGTGCAACTTGGAAGTATACCTTAACAAATAATAGATATTTATTATGCTCGTCTCCCTATTCTAATGCAGTCGAATTATTTATACCATACCTTGATAAAGGTTTCAGAGTATATCCTAATCCAAACCCAACTGGAATATTTACGGTTGAAACTATCGGCGATAGTCCAAATGCTGAAGTGGCAGTATTTACACTCACGGGACATAAAGTATATTCAGGGGCTTTTAGTGATTTAAAAGAAAAACGAACTCTTGATTTGAGACAATTAGAAAAAGGTATTTATGTCATTCGCTTAATAAGTGGCTCTTACGAAGCTTCTTCAAGAATAATCTTAAAATAAAAAAGGGGGTGAAAATATTTTCGCCCCCTTTTTATTTTGTTTCTAAGCATAACAATAGTAATTTTGAGACATAAAAGACGAGAAGTAGTAAAAAGCTGTTAAAATCAAATTTTGTAACCCTTTCACTACTGTTAATTATTGATTTATGCCTTCAGATTTCCTCCCGATTTTGGTTCAGCTCGGTGCTGCCATCGGATTCATTGTCTTTACGATGTTCGTAACCCACGCAATTGGTCCGAAAAGAAATAGTGAATTAAAAGATGCCCCTTTTGAGTGCGGTATTGATTCCGAGGGTGATGCACGTACACCGATTTCAATCAAATATTTCCTTACTGCTATTTTATTTGTACTTTTTGACGTTGAGGTTATCTTTATGTATCCTTGGGCGGTCAATTTCAAGAAATTAGGTT
>JALQYE010000129.1 GCA_023254245.1 Emticicia sp. | reverse complement strand
CCATAGTATCCTAATTCCTGATAGGAACTTTTATTTAATGTTATGAACTTTCTTCAGAATAAAAATATAATTGATAGTGAATGGTATTAGTAGTGACACTTAGCACACTCTAAACCACCATTATCCTTAACTTTCATGGCCCCTTTGCTAACTGCTTTGTGAGCTTCCATTAACTTAGTATAGTAACCATTGTCTTTGCCATTAACTTCTGTCTTACGGTGACAGTCGATACACCAGCCCATTGTAAGCGTAGAGCGTTGTTGAACAACTTCCATCTTTTCAATTTCTCCGTGACAGTTTTTACACTCTAAACCACCAACGTTTGTATGTTGTGCGTGGTTGAAATAAGCTAAGTCAGGCAAGTTGTGTACACGTACCCACTCAATTGGCTTATTTGTTTCGATAGCCGTGTAAATCTTTTGAATTTCTGGTGACTCACGCTTGATAGCATTGTGACAGTTCATACAGATATTAGCTGAAGGAATACCCGATTGCTTTCCTTTATATACACCTGTGTGACAATACGCACAGTTGATTTTCATTTCGCCAGCGTGCAATTTGTGAGAGAAAGCGATTGGTTGCTTTGGAGCGTATCCTTGGTGAACACCGATGCCGTACATACCATCGAAAGTAGCTTTAGTTGCAAGCAAGATAAATGCCCAAACGATTGCCGAACGAACAGTTTTGTTAGCTGCAACATTTTTCAATCCTGCTTGAAGCTTCTCTCCAAAAGAAAGAGACGCATCTGCCGAACCTGCATCAGCACCAGACAACTTATTCAATAATTGTAAGATACCAAGTAATGCGACCAAAACAAGACCCATGATAACTAACAATGCTACCAAGATAACATTGATAAATTTACCACCACCTGTTTCTGCTGGAGCTGTCGTTGCTGAAGGGCCTCCTGTCGGAGCAGCCACTGCTGGTGCACCTGCACTCTTAACATAAGCCAAGATTGCTTTTACTTCTGCATCACCAAATGCACCAAAAGCAGTCATTTGAGTTTTGTTGTACTTATTGTAAAGTTCATTGGCGTATTTATCACCACTGGCAATGACACCCATCGGATTGTTAATCCATTTCTTAATCCAAGCATAGTCTCGACGCTCTTCGATACCCGCCAAACCTGGCCCAACTACAACCTCTGCTGTAGCAGCATGACACTGTGCACAGTTATTCTTGAATAACTCCTCTCCTTTTGCCGCATCTCCGCCACCAGCTGGTGCGGCGGCTGCAGTAGAAGTACTATCTTGTGCTGCTACATAACCAATGGAAATGTTTACAGCAACAGCAAGAGCTAAAATTGACTTATAAAATTTACGAATCATATTTATATATAAATGTAGTATCCCTACTTTTTCAGACTGCAAAACTACGCTACTATTGTTTTCTATCAAATAGGTTTTGTCATTTTTTTTATAGCTATTCATAATTTAGAATTATTTTAAATAAGCACACAAGTAGCTGATAATCAGACACTTAAAACAAAATACCATTCAATAATCAACATACATAGTTGACTATGGAATGGTATTTTAGCAAGAATATTTGTTTATGTGGAACGCCTAAAGTCTATGCCGTGTTGGAAAAAACTTATCTAATATGTGTCTTACAAAGGTAAAGTATATGCGTATTCTTTGCAAACTTAAAAGAATAAACTTCATTTTTAGCCCTTTTGACAGCGATTTTGACCAATTAGCAAAATACGGATTATTTTTTAAAACTATTTCATGTAGCTTGCATTCGAATCCCGTTTTTACCACTTTATGTTTGAGATTTCTACCCCAAAGGAGTTTAATTTTGACCAACTATTAAGGTTTCTTTCTCGCAATGAAAAGGAATGTTTACATACCCTTCGAGACAGAGAAATTTTCAAGGTTATCTCTAATGAGAACAAGCTGATTCTATTTTCTATCACCTTCGATTCTTGTTTACAAATATCAATCCATTCTGAAGATAAAAGTCAAAAAAAAGTAGATTTAGTAAAAAAATACACATCCGACTGGTTTGATTTAGAATCAGACTTAGGGCTTTTTTATGAAACAGCTCAAAATGACTCAGTTTTAGCTTCAATTTGTAAAAAATTCCATGGTTTACGTATGATTGGAATGCCCGATTTATTTGAATCGTTGATTTGGTCGATTATTGGCCAGCAGATTAACCTCAACTTTGCTTATTCATTGAAAGAACGCTTGGTGCATACTTTTGGTCAAAAGATTATTCATAACGAAATAAGTTTTTATGCTTTGCCTACTCCTGAAAGGCTCGCTATTTTGAACATCGAAGATTTTCAGCCACTTCAATTTAGCAGAAGCAAAGCACAGTATATATTAAATGTATCACAAGAGTTTGCCGAAGGCCGATTATCGCAAGAAGCCTTGAAAAAATTATCATTTGAGGACGTGAAAGAAAGATTGATAAAAATAAAAGGAATTGGAAACTGGACAGCTAATTATTCGATGATGAAAAGTATGAAAAATTACGATGCCTTCCCGATTGAAGATGTAGGGCTGCATAATGCTGTGAAAACACAGTACGGTTTAACAGCTAAACCAAGTATTAGTGAATTGAATCAAATGGCTGAGAAATGGAAAGGTTGGCGAGGCTATGCAACTTTCTATTTTTGGCATTCGCTACTGGGTTGAACTAATTTCAAAGAAATAAGATTTTTAGTGCAGAAACTTTCTAAAAAATGGCAAAGAAAACATTAGTTATAGGAGCATCTGCCGACCCCAGCAGATATGCCTATTTAGCAGCCAACCGATTGGTAAGCCATAAACACGAAATCGAACTTTTAGGTGTAAAAGAAGGGGTTGTTGCTGGAAAAGAAATAAATACCCAAAAAGAAAAATTTGAAGATATAGACACCGTGACGCTTTATGTGAACCCACAAAGGCAAAGTGACTATTTTGATTATGTGGCCGACCTAAAGCCTCGGAGAGTTATTTTCAATCCCGGTACAGAAAACCCTGTATTTGAGGATTTTCTGACCGAAAAAGGTATCGAACCAATAGAAGCATGTACGCTTGTGATGCTTTCTACTGGGCAATATTAAAAAACTGACTAAGGTCAGACGTTCCGTACAGACCTTAGTTGGCCATTCTTCCTTCAAAACCCATTTCTATGAGTTTTTCGTAGGCTTCCCACACATTTTCTGGAATTTCCATCGCTACCAAGAATCCTTTTTCTGGGTAAATTTTTAGGCGTTGTAAATCGCCTGTCATGTTGCTGATTACTCGTTCTTTGCTGATATTATTTTCGGCACATCGAGCAATGTACTGGGCGTAAGAATCGGGCTTAGCGATTGAAATGAAGTTAAACTCAGCAAACTGCACCAATGCCGTAGCGTAGGTTCGACGCACCATGTAGGGTTTCTGCAACAAAATAAAATGCTGAAAGTCAAAGCCTTTTTCTTTTAAAATCTTTCTCGTACACGAGAAGTTCTCGCCTGTATTTGTGGCTTCGTTATCAAGTATAATTGCTTCGGCTGGTACACCAGCTTTTATAGCAATATCAAAAAAAGCATCGGCTTCTGATTTTGGCGTTAAGTTTCGGAGTTCGCCAACGGGACGCACAACTCCACCCGAAAAGATAATGTAATTTGCCCAGCCTTCTTTGTATAATTCTACGGCATAGTCAGCTACGCTGGGGTCGTGGCTACCCAAAACAAAAATGGCATCAGCTTTTTGTAAGGGTTGTTTCAAGAAATGATAGTCGTAGAGAAGCTCTGCGTAATAGTCAACAAGGTTTTCGTCCATTTGCATATAAAATTTACCAATCGGCAAAATTATCAATTATTAGTCAATAAAGTTTGATACTTTCGAGTATGAATTTCGTCAGAGATTCAACATTAAACACATAAAATAACATTTACTGAAATGGTCAACGCAAAACATTTAGCAACATTCGTTCTCGGAGCAGCGGCGGGCGTAGCACTCAATAAATATTTACAAACCGAAGAAGGAGAAAAAGCTTTAGCAGATTTAAAAATCAAAGCTGGGCAGTTTAAAGATGAAGCCGAACAAGCCATTGATAAAGCTCCTGAATATTTTGAAAAACTCAAAACCGAAGCAAGTGCAGCACTGAAAGACAGTTTTCCAGATGCAGAAGCATTTTTGCAGGAATTATTCGGAAAAGCAAAAGCAGCTACCGAAACTCCAGCAGCCGAAGAACCAAAAGCATAATTTTATGGGGCGAAGTTCTGACTTCGCCCTTTTTTATTTTCTACGCAGAAATGACAGATTACAACTCTGTCCTACAATTTCTTCACGGTCACGCTTACTTTATAATCTTTCTGATTGATTTCGGCAGCATTTTTAGGATAAGGCAATACATCCGAAACTTCTACTTCATATTTCGCTCCAATCAAATCAACCGTTGTTTTGATTGGCTTTGATTCAAAATCCACAGAAGAGTCTTTCGACACACCCTTGTCGCTAATCGTAAAGAAAACTTTTGCCATTCCTGCCCAAATACAAGTTGTGCCTTGTGGACAACGACTGTCTTCTACTTTTGTAACTTTGATTTTTACGCCCTCTTGGTAAGTAAGTTCGGTATCGAAGCTAAGTTCAACTTTTGAAGCCAGTGGTATTTGTGCCACCTCGACTTCTTCTTTTGTGCAAGCCGAGATAACTAAAAGGAAAGCCGTGATTATATTTTTCATCGTATTTTTGATTTTTATACTTAGATGCGTTTCAAGGCCAAAAGGTTGGAGTAAAATCATTTTTTCCAAAAATAACCTTTCTTCATTGGCTTACCCTCATTTGTGTAGATTTTTTTGATAGATTTCAGCATAACAACTATCTTCGTTTCATCAAATTTAAACCCAATTAATTCCATGCGTTCTCACGAAATTGACTACAAAATCTTTGGCGAAGATATCCAAATCGTCGAAATAGAACTTGACCCAAACGAAACCGTTATTGCTGAAGCTGGCTCAATGCTCTTCATGGAAGACGGTATCATGTTTGAAACCAAAATGGGCGATGGCTCACAACCACAACAAAGCCTTTTTGGCAAATTGATGCAAGCAGGTAGTAGAGTATTGATGGGCGAGTCAATTTTTATGACTCACTTCACTAACCGCTCAAATATCAAGCGTAAAGTGGCTTTTGCGGCTCCGTATCCTGGCACAATCAAAGCCGTTGATTTAGCTAAAATTATGGGTAATACACTCATCGTGCAAAAAGATGCGTTTTTGTGTGCGGCTATGGGTACGAGCATCTCGATTCACTTCAATCAACGCCTCGGTGCTGGTTTCTTTGGTGGTGAGGGTTTCATTCTTGAAAAAATTCAAGGCGATGGTATGGCTTTTATTCACTCGGGCGGCGTTGTTATTGAGCGTCAGCTTAATAACGAAACCCTCAGAATTGATACGGGTTGCGTAGTTGGTTTTGAGCCGCAACTTCAATTTGACATTGAGCGTTCGGGAAGCCTAAAATCAATGGTTTTTGGTGGTGAAGGTATCTTCTTGGCAACACTCCGTGGCACAGGTAAAGTGTGGATTCAATCTTTACCAATCTCTAAACTTATCCAACGCCTTTCTCCGTATGGTGGAAATGCCACCAAAGAAAGTGGCTCAGTTTTGGGTGGTTTAGGTAGTTTGTTTGAAGGTTAATATATCAAACTGATACAATAATGATAGCAGCTTAGAAATGGGCTGCTATTTTTATTTCTTGAATCCAAGATTATTTCTCAGATTTCCACTAAATTGCTCCTCTTTTTATTCAACCTTCAATTTACGACAATGATTATCAATCGCAGAAAATTCTTGCAGCAGTCAGCATCATTGGCTGCTTTGGCATTTATAACCAATGATTTACAAGCAAAAGGCACGTTGAAACAATTCGGTTGCCAGCTTTACAGTATCCGAGATGTGCTTCCGAAAGACCCTAAAAACTACATGAAGCAGTTGGCTGATATGGGTTATAACTATTTTGAAAGCTACTCGAAAGACCCATTCTGGGGCATGGCTCCGAAAGATGCGAAAGCATACTTGGGCGATATTGGGGTAAAAATGGTAAGTACACACTTAGGTTTACCCGATACCAACGAAGAAATGATTGCCAAATGTGCCGAAGGCGGTCTAAAATACGTGATTTGTCCTGCAATCGGAATGCAGCCATCGGCCGATGCTTGGAAACAAAAAGCAGACGCATTTACAAAAAATGGCGAAATCTGTAAGAAATATGGCCTCCGTTATGGGTATCATAACCACGCTTATTCATTCCAAAATGCCAATGGTATTAAAGGGCAACGAATTTTGCTCGAAAACACCGACCCATCAATCGTGTGTTTTGAATTAGATATGTGCTGGAGCGAAGCGGCTGGCGAAAACAGTATCGAGCATTTGAAGCAATATGGTAATCGCTATGAGCTTTGCCACATTAAGCAGTTGGCCACCAAAGACCCTAAGCCTCAGCAAACCGACCTCGAAAAAGGAATCATTGATTATAAAGGTTTACTTCGTGCAGCAAAAGATAGTGGAATCAAGTATTTCTTGGTTGAACAAGAGCAGTATCCTGTTGGTCCAATCGAAAGTATGAAAAGCGATGCTCTTTATCTAAAAGACTTGAAGTTCTGATAGACTTTTGTAGTAATATTTCATCAAAAATCCCACAAGTATATTATGAAACTAATATTTCTTGTGGGATTTTGAGTATTTTCACTAACCGAATTATTGTTTACGTTCAGAAATGAAAAATTGCAACTATTATTATCAATATCATAGCCATTATTGGCTTTATTCCATCGGTTTACATCGCTTTATTTTCGCCCATGCTTTTTGACTCTGGGGTAACTATTCGTACTTGGATTCTCTTTTCTTTGGTTCTATCGGTTTCTCTTTCAATTCTTATTACCCAAATCATTTCGTGGATTTTATTCTTCAAAGGAAATTACATTTGGGCTTTAGGAATAAGTCTCACTCCACTTATTTTCGTAATACTTGTGGTCATTATGTATATGATTTCTGAAGACCTAAGGTAGCAATTAGGGTAATCATTCACTTTTAAAAGTAAGGCGATGCAATGGCGTAAACCCATGCTCTTTTATCGCTTTTTTATGAAAGGGAGTCGGATAGCCCGCATTTTGTTCCCAGCGATAATGCGGAAACTCCGAAGCAAATTTCACCATTAACTCATCTCGATACGTTTTTGCTAAAATTGAGGCCGCAGCAATAGATAAAAACTTCGCATCGCCTTTTACGATACAAGTATGCGGAATGAGTGGATAAGGCGTAAAACGATTGCCATCAATCAATAAATGCTCAGGGCGAAGATTTAAGCCATCAACGGCTCGGTGTATGGCCAAGAAGCTGGCTTTTAGGATATTTATTTGGTCGATTTCTTCATTAGAAGCCTCGGCCACTGCAAAAGCAATGGCATCTCGCTCAATTTCAACCCTTAGTTTTTCTCGTTGTTGATGGTTTAGCTGTTTAGAATCATTGAGCCATTCGTGCGTATAATCTTTAGGCAAAATCACGGCAGCGGCCACTACTGGCCCAGCCAAACAGCCTCGACCAGCTTCATCGAGACCCGCCTCTATGGCATCAATATTATAATACGAACGGAGCAAATGAATAAGCGTTTTTTATTAACTCGCTGAAAATAAGAACTTTACAATAAAATTATTCCAACTTCAATTTTTTAATCAAGTAATAGAATCGAACAGTGAGTAAAACTGCCGATGCCGTGAGTCCAGCCAATAACCCAAACCAAATACCGATGGCATCCATCCTGAAATTAAAAGCCAACAAATACCCCAAAGGCAGTGAAAGTCCCCAGTAAGCAAACATCGTAATCCAAGTCGGGATATTCACATCCGAAATTCCACGCAAAATACCCAACGATACCACCTGTACACCATCAGAAAGTTGAAAAACGGCAGCCACCAACATCAATCGAATGGCAATCTCAATTACCTCATTATCAGATATATACAACTCAACTAAGAAACGATTAAAGGCCAAGATTATCAACATCATAGCCGTCATAAAAATCACGACTAAGAGCAAAGCCACATTGCCCGAAAATCTGATTTTGCGTATATCTTTCAAGCCACGCCCCTCGCCCACTCTGATTCCACCCGCAATACCCAATCCAGATGCCATCATGTAGGTTGTCGAAGCCACATTGATAGCGATTTGATGTGCGGCCAGTTGGTTCTCGCCCAACCAACCCATCATAATTACGGCCAACGAAAAGGCAGCAATTTCAAAGAAAAATTGCAGTCCGCTTGGCACACCAATTTTAAAAATCATTATCACTAAATCGTTGGTTTCCAGCGATTTGTATTTTTTATGAAGGTATTTTTTGAAGGTTTTTGTATTGAATAAATACGCCAAAAGAGCCAACATCATCAAGATTCGGGTAATAAGCGTTGATGCTGCCGAACCCAATAAACCCATTTTCGGAAAGCCAAAATAGCCGTTTATTAGCACGATATTAAAAATTAGATTAAGGATTAACCCAAAAACCGTAATCATCATGGCTACATAGGTCCGAGAAAGGCCATCAGAAAGTTGTTTGGCTGCCGCAAAGACAAACATAAAGGCATTTGAGACGATGATAATCGCCATGAAAGCGGGAGCTTGCTCATTGATTTCGGGCGATTGCTGGAAAATCTTGAAATAATAAATACACACAAAACCCACGATACCCAATATCACGCTAAACCAAAGCGAAACTTTGATTCCAGCCCTAAAAAGTCGATTTATTTCGGGAACATTACGCTCGGCTTTTGCTTTAGAAATCAGCGGAGCAACCACCGAAAGTCCACCCATGCCGATAGAAGCAATCAGAAACGACATCGAATTGGCAATTCCAGCCGACCCAAGTCCAATTTTCCCGATGTATCGCCCTACCATTATATTGTCAGTCACACCCATCAAGACCACGCCCAACTGAGCAATGACAATCGGCAAGGCCAACAAAAAGGTTTTCTTTATTTCTTCTTGGTAATGTTGTGAAAAAATCGGCATAGAATTTTCTATAAAGTGTAATGTTGGCCACAAAGGTCGCAAAATTTTATTCAAGAATTAGCACGGACAGAAATATTGACGAACTATTCGATTTAAGACTTACGAATAAATAACTGACTATCAGTATTTTACAAATACTCAAACTGTAAAATAATTGTTTCTATTCACTTATCATTAACTTTGTCCTACACTTTATCCTTTTTCAATGAAAAAATTCCTTTTACCTACGCTCGTGATATGTGCTGTAATGTATGCTTGTGACACCAAAAAGCAAGAAACTTCAATCCCTACAAACCTTGATGGGCATTGGCTAAACCAAGAATACCTCGAAGCACTCGAAGCCTCTCATTCGCCCAAAAACGTGGCCGACAACTATACTTTTTACGTTACCGAACTCATCTATGACCACACAAAAGGCGACTCTATCATGGTTTTTAATGGGCAAGCCGAGTTTGCAACATTACCCATGAAACGCCACGGCGACACCCTCAGCCTGAAACTCAACCAAGATGATAGAACTGACATCGCATATTCGGCAAACACCAAAACGCTAACATTTACCGATAAAGAGCTGAATCGTGTATTCAGATTCGTTAGAGCCGATAGTAGTTTAATAGATAAAAGTTTCACCCCTAAAGTGGCCTTTCCTTCGGCAGTCAATAAAGCACTTTTTGCAGGGAAATGGGATATTTATGAACACCTTTCCACCCAAAAATCGGGCGAATTTAGCAGATTTGGTACAATCAAAGGCTGGGATAAATATGATAATTACACAGTCTGTGTAAACGGAGATTGCGTGGCTAACGAAGATAGTGATGTGATTTTTTTAGGCACAAAAGACAAATCAGATATGTATGGTTTCCGCTCAAAAGGCGATTCGATAACGATTTTTGAATTAAAACAAATCAACGACGAAGACGAAAAACCTGTTTATAAACAAGGTATGCCATTGATGTTGTTGAAGAAAACCCCCAACCCCTAAAGGGGAGCTTTAAAACACAAAAAAGTCTTTTTCGTAAACGAAAAAGACTTTTTTTACAAAATCTGAGAATCGGAAGCTCCCCATTGGGGCGGGGGGGCTACTACTCAACCTTACTCAACTTCACAGTATTCGTACGGTTATTATCTTGTAGTGGTAAGCTCAACGTATTGATAAACAAATCGCCTTTTTGTAATTCACCTTCTGCAATCAAGAAATCTTTGATTGTATCAACCACTTGCTCAACGTTTTTACCTTTCATGGTATCTACTACAAAAACCTTCACGCCTGAGTAAAGACTCAACTGTGTCGAAAGTTTTTCGTTGTTTGTGAAGATAAACAAACTCGCTTTCGGACGGTGGTGCGACAAACGAACAGCCGTATAACCAGAGTTAGTAATACCAATGATTGCTTTTACTTTTAAGTCACGAGCTAAACGACAAGCCGTCATTACAACGTTATCATTTTCTTTCTCTTTCGACTCATACGAATCTTCGGTTACACGTGTGTGGTGGCGGAAATATAGCTTCTTCTCATCAGCCAATTCTTCCACTTTTACAATAGTATTTACCATTGTTTCAACGGCCAAAATTGGATATTTACCCGATGCACTCTCGGCACTAAGCATAACTGCATCAGCTCCATCCAATACGGCATTGGCAACGTCACCAACTTCCGCACGAGTCGGACGTGGACTATCAATCATACTTTCGAGCATTTGAGTTGCCACGATAACAGGCTTAGCGGCCAAATTCGACATCTCAACCAAACGCTTCTGAATCATCGGCACATCTTCTGACGGAAGCTCAACACCCAAATCGCCACGAGCAACCATGATTGCATCACTGGCGTTTACGATTGCTTCCATATTGATAATCGCTTCTGGTTTTTCAACTTTCGCAATTACTTTGGCTGTTTTGCCTTGTTCTTTGATATATTTCTGAATCTCTTGGATTTCTTCTGGCGTACGCACAAACGAAAGAGCAACCCAATCAACATCATTTGCCAAACCAAATTTCAAATCTTCCCAGTCTTTATCAGTTACTGATGGCTGAGAAATATTTGTATTGGGAAGGTTTACACCTTTCTTTTGTTTCAAAAGACCACCATAAACCACTTCTGTGATTACATCGGTGCCGTCTTTTCCTATTACTTTTACTTCTAATTTTCCATCATCCATCAAGATTCTCTCGCCCACTTTCACGTCGTTGTACATACCTTTGTAAGGTGTACTTACTCTTTCGGCATTACCAACGATGTCATCGCTGGCGAATCTTAGTTGATTTCCTGCAAAAATCTCAACGCCATCGTTGCCACTTTCCATCAGACCAATTCTGATTTTAGGGCCTTGCAAATCTTGCAAAATGGCACACTTGAAGCCATGTTCTTTATTAATTTTACGAATACGGTCGATACGAGTTTGGTGGTCGGCGTGCGTTCCGTGAGAGAAGTTCAAACGGAAAACATTTACACCAGCTTTTGCCAATGCCAATAACATTTCTTCGCTTTCGGAAGCAGGCCCGACAGTTGCTACTATTTTGGTTTTTCTTTGCATAGGTGAAATAAAATTTTTCTTCGGCTTAGGAATTGTGCAAAAATACTAACTATTGACGAGATTTACAGAATATTTAAAACAGAATGCAGGAAGGTTTTTTGAAAAAACAATTAACAAATTGATTATCAATAACTTAAATCTGATTATTGTTTATGTTAAATCTTAATAATAAATCAAAAAAGTACCATAAAAATCAATAGAATAGCTTTTTTGGGGGATAATCGCTTAATGTCAAACTTAGAAAAGCCATATTCTGAAATCAATTATTTTTGAAAAAAAATCGTTTTTTTTTGTCTAAAAAAAATATTTGTCTAAATTTGTATCAATAAAAAAACAAAACCATTGAATCATACGTCAATCGCAATTTCACTTCTCCTTCTACTCAGCCTGTCGGTGTGAGAAATGGAGACTTTGTATATACGAAAGCCCTTTCTTGCCACGTGAGAAAGGGCTTTTTTGTGAACAGTTGACGCAGTACAGTACTCACTTAACCAATATTAATCTCATTAGAAATGAGCGAGAAAATTTATGTATTTGACACTACTTTGCGAGATGGCGAGCAAGTACCAGGTTGTCAGTTAACGACTGACGAAAAAGTAATGATTGCTAAAGAACTCGAAAAGCTGGGTGTTGATATCATCGAAGCAGGATTTCCAGTGTCGAGTCCTGGCGATTTTCGTTCGGTTGTAGAGGTTTCTAAAGCCGTTACCGAGCCAACAGTTTGTGCATTATCACGTGCCGTAAAAGGTGATATTGATTCCGCTGGCGAAGCTCTGAAATTTGCGAAGCGTCCACGTATTCATACAGGAATCGGTGCATCTGATATTCACATCAAACATAAATTTAAT
>JALQYE010000128.1 GCA_023254245.1 Emticicia sp. | reverse complement strand
AAGCATCTGTTCCTGGGCGAATGAAAAAGTGTTGGTCGGCTTTGGCGGCAGTTTCAGTAAAGCGAGGGTCAATAACTACTACTTTTCCACCACGTTTCTGAATGGCTTTTAGGCGATTCGCCACATCTGGCACCGACATTATGCTGCCATTAGAGGCAATCGGATTGCCACCAATAATGAGCATAAAATCAGTAAAATCAATATCGGGAATAGGCATTAGCATCGGGTGCCCAAACATTTGCCAAGCTGCAAAATGGTGCGGAAGTTGGTCAGCCGATGTTGCCGAAAACATATTTTTGGTACATAATGATTTGGCAAAAAGTGGAGAATTCATGGTTGTCCCCAAATTATGAATCGAGGGATTTCCTTGATACATCGCCACGGCATTATTGCCATATCTTGCTTGAATTCCTTTGATTTTGCCCACAACTTCATCAAAAGCGGCCCCCCATGAGATTTGTTGCCAACCATTTTCAGTACGTTTTACTGGAAATTTCAAGCGATTTGGGTCTTCATAAATATCTTTCAGAGCAACGGCTTTAGGGCAAATATGACCTCGACTGAAAGCGTCATTTTTATCTCCTTCAATTTTAGTTACGACGCCCTCTTCTACTTTTATTTCGAGTCCGCACATGGCCTCGCAAAGATTGCAAGTGCGAAAATGAGTCAAGTTTTTCATGTATAGGTTTTTAGTGTTGAATAGTTTTCGTAAAGTTATATGTTTTAACTATTGCATCTGTTTTTTTGCCACAAAAAAAGCAACGATTCTAAACCGTTGCTTTTTTATATCAAGGACGGGAATCGAACCCGTACGAACTTATTTCTTAAACAATGAATCGACAAATTCCATTTTATTGAAAACTTGTAAATCGTCCATTTTCTCGCCAACACCGATATATTTTACTGGAATCTTAAATTCATCCGAAATACCAATCACTACACCACCTTTGGCTGTTCCATCAAGTTTTGTGATGGCCAAAGAGCTGATTTCGGTTACTTTCGTAAATTCTCGGGCTTGAATAACGGCGTTTTGACCTGTACTTCCATCTAAAACCAACATTACTTCGTGCGGAGCTTCGGGTAAGAATTTTTGCACCACACGCTTAATTTTGCCCAACTCATTCATCAAGTTTACTTTGGTGTGCAAACGCCCAGCTGTGTCAATGATGATGATATCGGCACCCAATTCCATGCCTTTTTTCACGGCATCAAATGCCACCGAGGATGGGTCGGTGTTCATGCCGTGGTCAACAACCGTTACGCCCACACGCTCGCCCCAAAGTTTGAGCTGGTCAACGGCAGCTGCTCTGAAAGTATCGGCCGCTCCCAAAACTACTTTTTTACCTCGTTTATTAAACTGATGTGCGAGTTTTCCGATGGTGGTGGTTTTTCCTACACCATTCACGCCCACAACCATCAAAACGTAAGGTTTCGGCAGATGTTCGGTTTCGTAGCTATCTTTTACGTCTTGTGAATTATTTTCAGCCAAAAGAGCAGCTACTTCCTCTTTTAAAATACGGTCTAATTCTTCGACACTGGTATATTTATCTCGCTCTACACGGGCTTCGATTCGACGAATGATTTTTACGGTTGTTTCAACACCCACATCTGAGCTAATCAGAATTTCTTCTAATTCATCTAAAACTTCTTCATCAACCTTCGATTTTCCAACAATTACCCGTGAGATTTTATCAAAAATACTGGTCTTTGTTTTTTCTAAGCCTTTGTCAAGCGTTTCTTTTTTTTCCTTGCTAAAAAAGTCAAAAAGTCCCATCTTCTTTTATTGTGAATGATTGAATGAGCGAATGAGTAATAAAGCTTACGTCATTTTATTGAGCAAAAGTAGCGTTTTTTATTAGAAAAATGGTCGTTTTTTGAATTATCTTTCTTCTGTTTCAGGGAAAAACTGCTTTACAATCTCTTCCGTGATACGTTTCGGGCGTAAAGTTTGGGCATCGAGAGAAATCCAGTGCGTGACTGAGCGGGCCAAAACTTCCTCACCTCGCATGATTTCGCAGTGACGAATACTCTTTACTCCCACAAAATCATCGACCCACGTTTTGGCTATCAATTCTTCTCCCAAAAAAGCTTGTTTGAGGTAATCAATTTCGTGTCGGCGAGCCATCCAGATAATCTGTGAAGCAATTTCGTGCGGCACAGTTTTCCAGTGCCCAATGGCAGCATCTTGTACATAACGCAGATAGACAATATTATTTACGTGATTGAGTTCGTCAATATCTTCGGGAGCAACCGTAATGGGCAAATAGAAGACGTGGGGCATTGAGTTAGAGTAATTTAAAATGAAATTTAAGGCTGCTCAAAGGTAGTTATTTAATCAATAAACTGGCTAAAATGTATATCAGAAAATATCACCCCTTCGGGGTTTAAAATGGGATTTATATGCTTTTCTATAATCATTTCACCTCTTCGAGGTTTATTACAAACAAAATGCTGGAAGCATGACAGGATTATAGAAAATAGTATCCAACAAATTGACAAAATCCCGAAGGGATGATATTATTGTATTCAATTAAGACTTCTGCTGAATAATATGTTATTTTGAAATTTATTCAACCTCGATAAACCCTCTTGTTATGTATAAATTAATTATTGTATTTCTACTTTCTTACCAACTAATCGCACAAACATCGGTTTTTGTTTCGGGAACAGAAGGACATAAATCTTACAGAATTCCTGCCATCGTCAAGACTCCCAACGGTGATTTACTGGCTTTTGCCGAAGGTCGTGTAAAAGGAAGTGGCGATTTTGGAGATATAAACATCGTATTGAAACGCAGCACCGACAATGGCAAAACTTGGGGAGAAATGACAACCATTGTTAATTATGATTCTTTGCAGGCGGGTAATCCTGCTCCTGTTTTTGATGCTACTGACCCCAGTTTTCCAAAAGGGCGTTTATTTTTGTTTTATAATACAGGAAATAACCACGAAAACGAAGTAAGAAAGGGCAAGGGTTTACGAGAAGTGTGGTATAAGACCTCAACTGATGGAGGAAAAACTTGGAGCGAGGGCGTGAATATTACAAGCCAAGCTCATCGACCAAACCAAGCAAATACCCTATATCAATTCAAAGAAGATTGGAGGTCTTATGCCAATACACCTGGCCATGCCATGCAGTTTCAATCGGGTAAATACAAAGGACGAATTTTTGTTGCGGCCAATCATTCGGCGGGTGAGCCACAAAAACAATTTACCGATTACGCCGCTCACGGATTTTTTACGGACGACCACGGCAAAACCTTTCGTTTAAGCCAAACGATTGAACTGGCAGGCAGCAACGAAGCCACCGCCACCGAAATTTCGGAAAATGGCTTGATGATGAACATGCGAAATCAGAAAGGAGATATTCGTCAACGAATAGTGGCAGTTAGTAAAGATGGCGGTGAAACTTGGGATAAAACCTATTTCGACCCAAATCTACCCGACCCTGTGTGTGAAGGAAGTATTTTATCTGTGGGGGTAAAAAATGGCAAACATATTTTAGCGTTCTGCAATGCAGCCGATACCCAAAAACGAGATAATCTAACCCTAAGAATTAGTTTTGATGAAGGAAAAACTTGGCCGAGGGCACAAGTCATAGAAAAAAGCAGCGATGCCAAAGTAAACGATTATGCTGCTTACTCTGACATCGTGAAAATGAATAAAAACCAAATTGGTGTTTTATACGAAAAGAATAATTACTCTCAAATTGTATTTAAAGCCCTCAAATGGCAATAATTATTTTAAATTTCTGAGGTAGCGTAACGAAACGGGCAAGTGTTCTTTGACTTCAGAGTTTTCGTCTTCGATGAAATAAAATTTTACGCCAGTCTGAATGGCGGCTCTTAGGATTTTTCTGAAATCCAATTGCCCAGTTCCAACGGCCACATCAGAAGTCAAGGGCGTTCCGCCTGAAAGTTCGCCAGTTTCTTGTCCGTTTTTCATGTCTTTTATGTGCAAAGCTACAAAACGGCCTTTGTGTTTTTTGAGCAAAAGGGCAGGGTCTTGGCCACCGTGAAACGCCCAATAAACATCGCACTCAAAGCCAACGTTATCGGGGTTTGTTTGCTTCACAATATAGTCGAAAAGTGTACCTTCATCGGTTGGTTTAAATTCATATCCGTGAGCATGATAGAAAAACTTAATGCCTTCTTTTGCCAGAGCTTCGCCAGCTTTATTAAATACCTTGATGGCTTTATCGGCATCTTCCTTGCCAAATTTATTGCTTACATGAGGAATCCAAGCACAACCAGCGTGTTTTATGCCCAATGCTTTGCAAGTAGCCACAACCTTACTGATACTATCTTTGAAAAGATTATAATCCATCAAGGTGCTGTATGGTTTTAAACCTGCTTTATCAAGTTCAGATTTAAAATCTTCGGTTTTCATGCCGTAAGTACCCGCTACTTCTACTTCGGTGATACCGAGACGTTTCACGTAAGCAAGCGTGCCTTTCACATCAGTCTTGAAATAATCTCTCAAACTATAAAGCTCTAAACCGATACGACCATCGAGTATTTTATTAATGACTGGTTGGCGTTCGCCCGTACCATTTTGTAGCCACATTTCTACTCTTGGAGTTTTCCAGATGTACGATTTCGATAGAATATCCAAATCGCCATCGCCATCAATATCAGCCACTTTTCCTTCATGGAAATCTATTCCTGTCTGAAAAACCGTTTTCGTGAAGCCACCTTTACCATCGCCATAAAGTATAAATGCCTCGGCATTCGGGTTATTATCTGTGGTCGATTTCTCGTCCCCCGGGGTGGATTCCCACTTAACCATTTCAGCACAAAGAATATCCAAATTGCCGTCGTCGTTGATGTCGGCAGCTTCAAGTGTGTGAGCGTGTGAAAGTTCACGGCCGATTAAATCACGACCCTTCCAGTTAGCTGATACTTCCGCACTTCCTGTGCATTCGTAGAGCATCAAATGCCCCTTGCTGTCGCTTGGAGCAAACACAAGCTGTGCTTTCTTTCCTGCTCTAAATTTAGCCGTAACTACTCTTCCTCCATCTTCGGCAACTTTTGTGGGTTTAAATTTCCCATCAACATATTTGAACCAATAATTTCCTGCTACTAAATCTTTGTTTCCGTCGCCGTCAACATCGGAAGCTACGCAACCTTTTATGAGTTTGGTATCTTTATCAGCCACAAAAACTGGCTCGAAAACCCATTTCCCGCTACGCACTTCATTCGGGATATTGGATACAAATAACGTTTTTGCTCCTTGGTTCCAAAATGCCAGTTGTGCTTTACCTGTTTGTTTAAAATCGCCGAAAACCATATCTTGATGTTGATTTTCGCCATCGGTTTTGATTTCAAAACGATGCCAAGGGACATTAGGATTGAAAAATGGAGCGGGATTTTCCCACCACCAAATTTTATTACTTTGGGCATCGCCACCAAAAACCAAGTCATTATCTCCATCGCTATCAATGTCATAAAATGTACCCCCAGTTTCGAGTGAAAGAGCTTCTTTTTCAACGGCAAATTCTCGCCAGCCAATCGCACGGTCGAATTTCAGATAAATAATTGAAGTTGCTTGGCCATGCCCAGCCATTACAAATTCTTCGATGCCATCTTTGTCAATATCGACCACCAATGAGGCCGTTTGATGGGTTGTTTTCCAAGAGAGCGGCACTGCACCATCTTCGCTGGATGTTCGCTCCCATTTTTGTGCTTTTGTTGTAAAAATTCCAAATAAAATAAAGAGTGGAATGAGTTTAGTTTTCATATTTATTGTGGGACGAAGCGGGCAACGTTTGTCGGGCAACGCTTGGTTGCTTGCACTTCGTCTTTTTTGTTAATAATTTTAGGTAATAGCGAACTACAAGCGACCGTCGCTCGGTTAGCTTCACATTAAATCACTGCTGATTCTTTGAGTTTGATTGTTCCTTCGTCGGCATCAATGGTGGCTTCAATGCCAATCGGGACGGTAAATTTATCTTTAATATGCCCAATCATAGCTCCCGAAAATGCTGGAATTTTAAGCGGTTTTATGTGGTCTTCAAAAATATCTTCGAGCGTTAGTGAGCCATAATTTTTTGAGGGTGGGCAATCGGTACATTTTCCAAACACAAAACCCGCCAGTTGGTTCAAAATTCCTGTAATTTTGAGCTGTGTCATCATACGGTCAATGCGATAAGTGTCTTCTTGCACATCTTCGATAAACAAAATTGCTCCTTTGAAATCAGGAACGTACATAGAGCCAAGAATATGCGAAAGTACGGTCAGATTCCCACCAATTAGTTTGCCGCTTGCCTTGCCATTGTGAATCGTATAAATTCGGTCTTCCATTTGCACCAAAGCATCGCCTTTTCGTATCGGATTACTCATACGTGTGGCATTTGCATCAATCAATGTATTCTTGAAATAATCAACCGTGAAGGCATTCCAAGTGGAAGAACCCACTGGACCGTGAAACGTAACGAGTCCAGTTTGGCTGTAAATGCCTAATAATAGGGCGGTTATATCGCTGTAACCAATAAAAATTTTTGGATTATTCTTGATGGTATCATAATTGAGCAACGACAATATTCTGGCACTTCCCCAGCCTCCGTGCATAGCCATAATGGCGTTGATACTTTTATTGGCAAACATTTCGTTGATGTCGGCGGCACGGTCTTCGTCTTTTCCTGCAAGATTTCCGTATCGGTCAAAAATGTGTTTTCCTAATACCACTTTAAAGCCCATAGTTTGTAAACCTTCTACGGCAATCGTTACCTCTTCTTTGATAAATGCCGAATAAGCAGGACAAACCAAACCGATGGTATCACCTCTTTTAAGAGCCGCAGGTTTGATAGTTTTTAAGTTATCAATCTTAGAAATAAAGTTCAGATTTGTCAGGCCAAAAGCAGCCAAAAATGAAGCACTTAGAAAGTTTCGACGAGTACTTTCCGACGTTTTTTTATGAGACATTTGTTGCTATGTTTCGGTAAAATCATGAAAACGAATTTACGAGAGTTTTTCCAAAAATAGAAAAAAGCAGTTTATTTAATTGCCTTTTAGCATTTTTCTCAACAAAAAAGCCACTCGTTTGCACGAGCGGCTTTGCTTTATGAAGTATTAATTGCGACGGGCGGATAAAATCTTAACCAATCATTAGAGATTCTCTTCTACGCATTTTTCCTGCTGGAATACCAAACATCATCTTGAAACGACGGCAGAAATAAGCGGTATCTTTGTATCCAACTTCATGCCCAATGGCACGGATGCTTTTCTTCGATGTACGCAAAAGCGTTACGGCAGCTTCCATGCGTTGATACTCAATATAATCTTGTGGGTTGATACCCGTCAACATTTTGAAATATTGACCAACGTAATCTTCCGAAACATTGGCAACGTTTGCCAACTGCTTATTTGATAAATCACCTGGAAGGCTATTTTTGATGTATGTAAAAATGTCAATCAAGCGTGGGTCTTTGAAATATGTGCTGTTAGTGGCCAGTTGCTCCACAAACATTCTGTTTTTCAATATATGACGCACAATTTCGATAACAATCTCTTCGGTTTTATTTCTAATTACACGGCCACGACCTGCTTCATCAGAGCAGTCTTCCTTCAAAATATCATGAATCAAAGAGCCAAGTTTGCTGTGAGCCTTGATAAAAAACGGAGGAATATCCAATGAAGTAAAGAAGTTTACTGAGTCGAAAACCTTTGCTTCAAAGGCAATTAAACCAAACGAATTTGGTACTTGTCCGATTGTTGAAGGGTCGGTTAGGGTCTCCCAGTAGCTTTCACGACGGGTCATAAACTCTTCATAAGAGATATTTTTCGGTTCACCCGTTCCGTAGGTAAGCGTTGCGGCTTTTCCTCCTGGAATGAATAATAGGTCACCTGGCTCTACTTTTTCTTCGTTACCAGCAAGTTTCACTTCACCATTGTATAATACAAGAATGGTGTTTTCTACGTCATATACGTTTTTAATCTTAATCGTTTGTAAGATTCTGATGTGACGTGCCTTAGCGAATTTTACGCCAAGAGATTCGATTATTTTATTGTAGTCTTCCATTGTGAAAGAATGTTTTTCAGTTTTGCTTAGAATATAAAGTGCAATGTATTAACAAATTTGGACAAATCTAATAATTCCAATATTTTTTTTCAACACAAAAATAAAATAAAATGTTCATTTCGTCATACACTTTTGCAAATATAAGACCATTTTTCTAAAAAAAATCTAATTTTATATAAACTTCTTTAATAAGAGTTTTATTGTGTAAACTGGTAAAATTCCGCTATTTTACATAAAAAAAGGCTCAAAAAGAGCCTTTTTTAGTACAATGATTTATGTGTTTTGTTCAAATTTTAATTTTATAATTTGTACGTTTCCAAGAAAGCAAATAAGTATTTTTGCTCAGAAATATTTTTATTATACGGTTTAGTTACGCTCTTATAATCAATCAATTAGATTATAATTAAGCGGCACCGTAATTACGACGCCTTGCCCATTGTAAGATAAATCCAAACAATAAAACTAAGCCAACGGGCAAACTAATGTTTAGGATTTGCCAGAAAGTTCGTTCATCACGGGTGCGAAGCTTGTCGAGCGGGCGTAATTTTACTTCTTTTCCTTTAGCCTGAATTACACCATCTTCGTCGATTAAATAATCAATGGCATTCATCACAAAGTCTTTATTGCCAAATGTATGCTGGGTTGCTTTATCGTAGCCCAGCGGCAAAGGATTACCTGTTTTCTGACTTACTTCATTCACGATTAAGTCTCCATCCGAACAAACAATGATTTTAGTTGGCTGACTTTCGGCCTTGAAATTGGCAAATTTTGGGTCGTTAGGCAATAAACGATTTTTATATAAAGACTGGAATTTCCCTTCCAATAAATACGCAATCGTCTTTACGCCACCTTGATATTCAGCTTGTTCGGTATCCGTACGAGCATCGTTGAATGTTACGAATGCAGGTGCATTGAGCACTTTTGTGTAAGGCGTGGTCATTAAAAGTGGAATTTTATTTACTCCGTCGGCTCGCACCGTATCAATCGAAGCTACGTATCGGCCATAAACTAAATCTAAATTATTGGTAATAAGACTTTTACCGAAATTATTAATCAACGGAAAATAGCGATAAGGCACGGGCTGGATATTTGGTTTATCGCCCAAATCGCCCACAACCAACGGAATTACGGCACAGCTGGCTCCATCTTTAACGATGTTTGTGTTGATTCTAATACCATATTTAAAAAATAAATCGGTCAGATTTAGCTCTAAAGGTTGTGCAAAATTACCTTCCAATCCAACTGAATCAACTTTCAAGCCATCAACAAAAAACAAGGCTCGGCCGCCGTTCATTACAAACTGGTCGATTTTGTATTTGGTGCTATCATCAACGGGAAAATCGGGTTTTGGCAAAATCAAGGCATCAAGCCCTTGAAAAGTCGGAGAGCTTTTTGCATCAATAATAAAAAGGTCATAACGCTCTTGTAATGAGGCAATTAAGTCTGAAAAATTAAGCGGTTTTAATTTCGTAAATTCGGCCAACAAACCTATTTTTTTGCGTTCTCTCAAAGTAAGTTTACGAATCGCCGTGGCTAATTCATACTCTACATTTTCGTTCGATTGGTTGAGTTTTTCTTCCGCTGTTTTGCCTTGTGTGCCCTTGAGCAATAAAACAGGCACTTCTCGCCCGCCCGCACTTACGAGAGCATAAGGAAAAATGATGTTTTCAATCTGACGGCCATTTTTTGTATCAACCACTCGTGTTGGATTCATGCCTTTTTTTGCCAATTCTACGTAAAATTCTTCACGCTTTTTGGTATCGGTTTCGGCATTAGGGTTAATAAACTTATAGTTGATATTGGTGCCGCCGTAAACCTTAAATTCTTCGAGGGTTTCGGTTACGGCACGTTTGAGGCGTTCGAAACCGCCTGGAAGTTCTTCACCATCTAAATACACTTTCACGAAAACATCGGTTGAATCTTCGGCCGAAAGGTTTTCGAGTAAACTTTGAGTGGCATCCGACAACGAATAACGCTTTTCTTCGGTAAGGTCAAGGCGAAAGAAAACATAAGAAGCGGCAATATTTAGTGCAATGATTCCGCCAATAATCAGCAGAGCTACGACAAATTTGTTTTTCATTAGTTATTTTGCTGTTAGCGATTAGCTATTGGCAATTAATTCTTCGCATAAAAGTGGAGCATACATATAGTAAGAATTTCACTTTTTACTAAAAGCTAATTGCTAAGACCTAAAAGCTAATAATTTCCAGTAATTTTGCTCAAAAATAAAACATTCATTCCTTAATTCCTGCTTTTTCTATGTTTGATGCCAAATATTGGGTCGAAAAACTGCAAATGCTAAGCCACCCCGAAGGCGGATATTTTGCCGAAACGTATCGTTCGACCGAACTGATTGACAAAAACTCTCTTCCTAAACGCTTTTCGGGTGATAGAAATTACAGCACAGGTATTTATTTTTTGTTGGAAAGTCATCATTTTTCGGCATTTCATCGCATTAAGTCCGACGAAATGTGGCATTTCTATGCGGGCGATGCTCTCAATGTCTATTACATTGATAATGAGAAAAATATGCAACTCATAAAATTGGGCAATAACCCCGAAAACGGTGAGGTTTTTCAGGCAGTTGTACCAGCGGGTGTATGGTTTGGAAGTAAACCAGCTGTTGAAAACTCTTATTCATTGGTTGGTTGCACGGTTTCCCCAGGTTTTGATTTTGCCGATTTTGAAATGCCCGACCGCCAAACGCTTTTACAGGAATTTCCGCAGCATGAAGCTATCATCAAAATGCTCACGCATTAATAATTGAACCCGAATGAATGAGGGAATGATAGAATTAGTATTTTTGCAGAATATTTTCAAAAAATTAATTATTTATCAAGATGTTACAACGTCCGCAATCATTATTATTATTACTTGTTGCTGTTTGTATGGTTTTCTTTTTAGCAACACCACAAATTTGGCATAAAACCGTTGGTACAGAATCTATTTCATTGAGTGCTTATACGCTCTCATATGTAAAAGCTGGCTCAATCGTAAAAAATACTCCCGTATATTATTTAGCAGTTTTAGCGGTTCTTTCGGCAGGATTAGCAATTTTTACGATTTTTCAATACAAAAATCGTGTACGCCAAATGTTGTTAGTTTCGCTTAATTCGTTGGTAGGTGCAGGTTTATTGGGTGCCACCGTTTATCATATTCAGATGGATGCCAACAAAATTTTTGCTCCCGAAAACCAAGGTGAATTTGGTATCAGTTTTTGGGGAGCTTTTGCCGCTTTAGCATTAAATTGGGTGGCGAATCGCCTCATCCGTCGAGATGACAAAATGGTGAAAGACGCAGATAGAATGAGATGATTTAGTCCACTGACAGTAGTCAATGGTCAACAGATAAATCCCCTTTTTCGTCCAGAGTTTGTAACTCTGGACGTTTTTTTTAGCAAATCAACTTAAAACCTTCGCCGTGCATATTCATGATTTGTAGCGATGGGTCTTCTCTGAGGTGTTTTCTGAGCTTCGTAATATATACATCCATACTGCGAGCATTGAAGTAGCTATCATCGCCCCAAATGAGTTTCAAGGCAAAACTACGACTCACCGATTGATTTTTATTTTGACACAATAATTTCAGCAACTCAGATTCTTTGGTTGTCAGTTTATTCTGCGAATTATTAAAACTCAAACTATTGGTTTGGGCATCAAATTCATAAGCACCAATCTTGAAGTTATTGATTTGTGTATCGGGCTCTTGCTTGTTGATTCTGCGTAAAATTGCCTTCATTCGCATCAATAATTCTTCCATACTAAATGGCTTCGTGATATAATCATCGGCTCCGACTTTGAAGCCTTGAATCGTATCTTCTTTCATTGATTTGGCGGTCAGAAATATCACAGGAATGTCTTTGTCTTTCATTCTGATTTCTTTGGCCAACGAAAAACCATCTTTTTTGGGCATCATCACATCTAAGATACACATATCATAGCCACCTCGCTCCAAGAAAAACTTGAGTCCCTCTTCGCCATTTTTGGCCAAATCGGTCGTAAAACCTTTGGCTTGTAGGTATTCTTGTAGCAACATTCCCAAATTTGGGTCGTCTTCGGTTAAAAGGATTTTTGCCATATTTTATTTCTTTTGCAATCAGGATGTATGCGATACTTCCCTACCTGTAAATATAATTTCAAACTTACTGCCTTCACCCAACTTACTTTCCACAAATATTTGTCCGTTGTGGAGTTCTACCATTTTCTTGACGTAACTCAGCCCTAAACCAAAACCTTTCACAATCATTCTGGCAAAACGGATGTTGTTCAAAATGGCAGGATCGGCATCGCCACCTTCTGTTGCCGATACAAAATCCGACACCGGAATTCTGAACAAATACCATTTAGAGGTCGAAGTTTGGTTGTTTTGGAAAGTTACCGGAACCGTTTTTACATCCACGATATGGTTTTGTCCCAATACCAAACTTGTAGGGCTAAGGTCGATGTTGTACTGGTTATAG
>JALQYE010000127.1 GCA_023254245.1 Emticicia sp. | reverse complement strand
TCCATCGAAACCAAGAAATTATTACTTCTACTTTCTACTTTAAAAGAAATTACACTATCGTCTGAAACAATCATTGGCCGCACAAATAAATTGTGTGGGCAGATTGGTGTAATAATAAAATTGGCCGAATGAGGCATAACCAAAGGCCCACCGCAGCTCAACGAATAGCCCGTAGAACCAGTTGCTGTGGCAACCATTAGCCCATCAGCCCAATAGGTATTCAGAAATTCTCCGTTGATATAAGCATGAACCACAATCATCGAAGAAGTATCTGTTTTTGAAATGGCTATTTCGTTTAGTGCAAAATTCGTGCCTTCTTCAAATAATTCGGTTTGTGAGCTTGCTGAAATCATGGTTCGCTCATCAACCGTGTAATAACCATTAATGAGTTGATAGATAGTACGTTGTATTTTTTCGGGAGAAATAGCCGCTAAAAAGCCTAAACGACCAAAATTGAAGCCCAGAATTGGAATTTCTCGCTTGCCTACGTGTGCGAGTGTTTCAAGGAAAGTTCCATCACCACCAAGACTAAAGGCAAAGTCGGCATCAAAAATTTCATCGGGTGTAGTATAAACTTCTTTAGAATCTAAACGAATACCCGATTGAAGTAGGATACGTTTAAAAGCTTCGGAAACTTGTATTTCAACTTTATGTTGCTTCAATTCATCGAAAACCTGCTGAATGTAAGGAACAGATTCTACACTAAATTTTCGACCGTGAATGGCTATTTTCATTGGAAAACACCCCCCCGCCCCTAAAGGGAGGCTTGTGTTTACATTCGTATGAGGCAAAAACTAAGGGCAAAATTACGAAGGAATGTTATAAATGCTATTTTTAATCTTTACAAATCGAAACTTTCTCCTTGTGCTGGAATCTGAATATCGTGAAAACCCATTGAGTTTAAGCGATTTTTGAAAACGAGTTGCGTATCAATTTCGCCATGAACCAAGAAGAGTTTCTTGACTTTAGAGGTATCTTGACATGAAAGATGGTGCATCATCTCTTTGTAGTCGGCGTGTGCTGAGAAAGAGTCCATGATTTCAATGTCGGCTCTTACTTTAAAAGTTTCGCCAAAAATCCTTACTTCAGCTGGTTTGGTTTTAAGAACCGCTCCCAAGCTACCAGGCGAACAATAGCCTACTAAAAGAATCGTTGTTGATGGTTTTTCGACATTATTCTTAATATGATGTTTGATACGTCCAGCCTCAGCCATGCCCGACGATGAAATGATAATGCAAGGTTGTTTGCTGTCGTTCAATGCTTTCGATTCCATGACATCGCTTATGTAATGCAAATTCTCGAAGCCAAAGGCATCTCCATCATGTTTGACGTAAGCTAAAATTTCGGGATTAAAACATTCTTCGTTGTTTTTCATGACCATTGTTGCTTTGACCGACAACGGGCTATCGACATAAACGGGAATTTTGGGGAGAAGTCCTTCGTGAGCAAGTTGGTCAAGTGCGTAGATTAGCTCTTGGGTGCGGTCAACGGCAAACGCAGGAATGAGTAATTTACCTTTCTTTTCGATACAGGTCTGATAAACGATTCTGAGCAAATGCGTTTTCATATCGCTTTCTGGCTCGTGTAGGCGATTTCCATACGTTGATTCGCAGAGAATATAATCAGCTTGTGGAAAAGGTTCTGGACTACGCAAGATTTTATCATTCGGGCGGCCAATATCTCCTGTGAAGAACAACGCTTTATTGTGGTGTTCTTCTTCAAAAGTAAGATAAATACCCGCACTTCCGAGCAGGTGGCCAGCATCAAAATATTCTACTCTTACGCCTTCTTCTAAGTAATAAGGTGTATGATAATCAACGGTTTTAAAGAGTTTTAGGGCTGCTTCTACATCATCAGCATTGTAGAGTAGCTCGTAAGGTTCTTCGTTTCGGCCAATTCTTCGTTTATTGATGCGTTCGAGGTCTTTTTCTTGGATATGTGCCGAATCCATCAACATTATTTCGCACAAATCTTTGGTGGCAGGTGTTGCGTAGATGGTTCCTTTGAAACCCTTTCTGACCAAACGAGGCACAAGACCCGTATGGTCGATATGAGCGTGGCTTAAAATAAGAAAATCTACCTCTTTGGGGTCAAACCCAAATTGTAGATTTAATTCGGTTGTGCCAATTCCTTGAAAAAGGCCACAATCCAGTAATATTTTTGTTCCTTTATTAGTCGTAATGAGGTGTTTGCTGCCCGTAACTCGTTGAGCGGCTCCAAAGAATTGAATTTTCATATATCCAAGCCCCAAAGGCGTTTTGTTGTTTTTATGCAAATAAGAGAAAAATTTATTTGCATAAAAACAAAGGGCTATGGAATTTTACAAATTCACACCACGTTTCCACGGAATGAAGTCGTCTTGACCCAAAAGTTCGGCTTTTGTTAAATACTCTCCATTGGCAAGGCCAATCAACCAATTCAATAAAGATTCGGCGTTTTGCTCAATGGTCTCTTCACCCGTAATGATTTTTCCACAACTAAAATCAATAATATCAGGCATTTTTTCGGCCAATTTATTATTTGTAGAAATCTTAACGGTTGGTGTTACAGGATTACCCGTTGGTGTGCCAAGTCCAGTTGTAAATAAAATAATTGTGGCACTCGAAGCAGCCATTCCTGTGGTTGCTAAAACATCATTTCCTGGTGTGCAAAGTAAGTGTAAACCACCTTGTGTAGGTTGCTCGGTATAATTCAATACATCGGCTACTGGAGCATTTCCACCTTTCTTGGCTGCACCTGCCGATTTGATAGCATCGGTTATTAGGCCATCTTTGATATTTCCGACCGATGGATTCATATCGAATGTTGCTCCTACGGCGGCGGCTTGGTCGGAGTATTCTTTCATTAAATCGGCAAATTTTTGGGCTTTGGTTTCATCCACACAACGGTTGATTAATTCTTGCTCAACGCCGCAAAGTTCTGGAAACTCAGCCAAAAGCGTCGTTCCGCCCAAACTTACCATAATATCAGATAAATGTCCGATAGCTGGGTTAGCCGAAATTCCCGAAAAACCATCTGAGCCACCACATTTCAAACCAATGGTTAGTTTACTGATTGGGGCTGGCTGACGAGTTTGTTTATTGATTTCGATAATTCCTTTGAATGTTTCACGAATGGCGTCTGACATCATTGTGTGTTCTGTTCCGTAAGTTTGTTGGTCAAAATACAAAATCGGACGTTCGAACAAAGGGTCACGCTTTAGAATTTGCTCCTTTAAGTAATCAATCTGTGATTTCTGGCAACCTAAACTCAGTACCGTCACGCCTGCTACATTGGGGTTTACAATCATTCCCGCAAATAAATCGCAAAGAGCATCTGTATCTTGATTAGTGCCTCCACAACCTGTTTCGTGCGTCAAGAATTTGATACCGTCAACATTTTGGAAAATATGTGTAGGCGAAATTTTGATTTTTTCGCTGCTTGGGTCGGCCAAAGTAATAGTTTCGAGGGCTTCGGTATTTCCCGAATGAAATGCCGCCAATAAATCTCTTACCTGATTACGATAGATTTCGGGTTGAGCATAGCCGAGTTCACGCTCAAAGGCATCTTTCATAATCATGATGTTGCGGTTTTCGCAAAAAACCAAAGGTACAACTAACCAATAATTACGAGTACCTACGCTGCCATTGGCTCTATGATAGCCGTTGAAAGTTTTGGTTTTCCAAGATTCTACATCGAGTGGATTCCAAGCAGGGGCTGGTTGGCGTTTTTCGACCGAATAGGGGTCTGACTCGTGTTTGAGGTTGAATGTTGTTATTTGAGCTCCGCGTTTGATGGGCTGCGTAGCTTTTCCTACCAAAACGCCGTACATGGTCACATGGTCGCCTACTGATAAATCTTCCGTGACAAATTTGTGTTTTGCTTCAATATCGTGTTGGATTTCATAACTTTCCTTATCAAAAGTTACTTTTTCTCCAGCTTTTAAGTTTTGTAAAGCAACAATTACGTTGTCGTTTTTATGTAGTTTCAGAACAGTATGCATAGCCATGTACCCCAAAAATATTATAGGTTGAATAATTATTTTAGCAAATGTAATTGCAATTTATTTTTTGTTCCAGAATTGACAAGTAATTTTGAAGGGGAAAAGTGGCGTTTTTAGGCCAAATATCAAAAAAATATTAGAATTAAGTTATTTTTCACAAAAACCTATCGACTAAAAATGTTTCGTCTTGACAATAAAGTAGCCATCGTTACGGGTGGTGCCAGTGGTATCGGACTCTCTATTTCTCGACTCTTTGCTCAGCAAGGGGCGGTCGTACATATTTTAGAATTAAATATCGACCAAGCGGAGCGTGAAGCCGACCTCATCAATGCCAATGGTGGCGAAGCGTATTTTCATAAAGTAGATGTTTCGAAGCAGAAAGAAGTCAAGAAAGTTATCGATAAAATAGCGAAAGAAAATGCCATTGATATTTTGGTGAATAATGCAGGGATTGCCCACGTAGGAACCGTAGAATCTACCACGGAAGAAGATTTAGACCGAATTTACAATGTAAACGTGAAAGGAACTTATAATTGTCTTCATTCAGTTATTCCTTACATGAAAGACCGTGGTGGCGTAATTCTGAATGTAGCTTCGATTGCAGCAACCGTTGGGATTCCTGATAGGTTTGCCTACTCAATGTCGAAAGGGGCAGTTTATACCATGACGTTGCAAGTAGCAAAAGACTACTTAAAATATAATATTCGTTGTAATAGCCTTTCACCCGCTCGTGTGCATACGCCTTTTGTGGATGGATTCTTGAAGAAAACCTATCCAGGTAAAGAGAAGGAAATGTTTGATAAACTTTCAAAAACTCAACCAATCGGACGAATGGCAAAGCCTGAAGAAATTGGCTCGTTGGCGGTTTATCTTTGCTCTGATGAGGCAGCGTTCATCACTGGCTGCGATTATTTAATTGATGGCGGTTTCGTGAAATTGAATAATTGATTTGTGGGACGAACCGAGCGACGGTCGCCTCTGGTTCGCTGTTATATTATGAGTGAAGAAAATTCTCATAAAATGACAGAACACAAATCTATACTTACATTTATTCCTGTTAATAACTTGTTAAAGAATAGTAACTTTTAAGTGTTTTCTCATAAAAATCAACTAATTTGCTATTCAAATATCAAAAAATACATGAGAAAGACATTTTTGCTTGGTAGTTTTCTTCTTATCATCAATTTTGCGTTTGCACAAGGTATTGCGTTCGAACCTACCATTGAGGCTGCTTTTCAGAAAGCAAAGGCTTCGGGGAAGAACGTTTTTGTGGAGTGTTATTCGCCACATTGCCCGATTTGTATGAGCTTAGAACCAACCCTCAAAAATGCCGAAGTAGGAAAATTCTACAACCAAAACTTTGTAAGTTTCAAACTCAACGTTGAAGATGCCAAACAAGTGGCTTTCCTTAATAAAAAGAATATTTATCTGCCAGGTTTTCCGTTGTTTTTCTATTTTGATAAAGACCAAAATCTTATTCATAACACCGACCCAACCAATACTCCCAAAGACTTTATCAAACACGCCCAAACCGCTCTCGACCCGAATCAACAGACGGGTGGTTTTTGGAAGAAATTTCAAGCAGGCGAAAGAGACATAAACACAATGGTTGGTTTGGCATATTATCTACGTATTACACAAGATACACTAAAAAATAAGCAAGTAGCCGATGCCCTTTATGCCGCTTATCCAAAAGACCAACTGGGCGATAAATTTAGTTGGGCCATCATGAAGAAGTGCATCATGGATTTGGAAAATGGTTTTTCGCAGTTTTGGTTGAATAATTTGGCTATTGGCGGCAAATACGAAGCCGAAGAAGGCCATGCAGGACAAGAGGGAAATGCTCTCGGACGGTTATTACAACTGGAAATTTTTTCTCCAAAAGCGGCCAATTATTCTCTTGCTAAAGTAAATACACTCAAGCGTTACATGGAATTATTGGGTGCAGGGCCTTATGTGACGGCCAATACTTGGCAAATCGAATGCCCAGCATTGCTGCGTGAAAAAGGAAAAGATGTAGCCTTTAATTTCTTGAAAGGTTTAATCAATGCCCAAACGCAACCACAATTATTAGTTTATTACGCAACTTTCTACAATAATACCTTCCCCGATGGGCAATACGCTACTGAAGTCCGACGATGGCTATCGTCTGCTCGACCACAATTAAAAACAGAGCAGGAGATAGCGAATCTTACTTACGAATCTGCTCGCTTATATCAGAAATCGGGTGATTTAGCCAATGCAAAGAAGGATATTACTGCTGCCAAAACCAGCATCACTGCTGCAAAAGCTAAAGTAACCGACCCGAATATCAAAAAAGTAGTAGCTTCAATCGAAACAAGTATCAATAAATTGGCTGGGGAATTAAAATAAAAATTCCACAGTCAACGGACAGTAGTCCACATTGATAGAAAATCATTAAAATTTAATTTTTAACTATGTGGTAGAATGCTGCCCATAGTTTATTTTCGACTATAAAATAATGACTCTTTTTAACGTATACCCTCTTTACGACATCGAGCCTGTAAAAGCTCAAGGTTCTTATCTTTGGGACAAGAACGGACAACAATACCTCGACCTTTATGGTGGTCACGCCGTTATTTCGGTTGGGCATACACACCCATATTATGTACGAAAACTAACGCAACAGCTTAAAAATATAGGGTTTTACTCAAATTCTGTAAAAATTCCTTCGCAAGAAGAATTGGCCGATAAATTAGGTAAACTTTCGGGTTTGAAAGATTATTCTTTGTTTTTAGTTAATTCGGGAGCAGAAGCCAACGAAAACGCCTTGAAATTGGCGTCGTTTTATAATGGACGGAAAAAAGTAATTGCTTTCTCGAAAGGTTTTCATGGGCGAACTTCGGCTGCGGTTGCCGTAACTGATAATCCGTCGATTCAAGCACCGATTAACTTTGCCGACCATGTTCAGATTTTACCTTACAATGATGTTGAGGCAGTTAAAAAAGCCATTGATAACGAAACGTGTGCGGTAATTGTAGAAGGTATTCAAGGCGTGGGCGGAATCAATGTTGCGACCGATGAATTTATGAAAGCCATTCGCAAGGCTTGCGATAAAACTGGGGCAATCTTTATTCATGATTCCGTACAATGTGGTTATGGTCGCTCTGGAAAGTTCTTTACTTTCCAACATAGTGGTGTAAAACCTGATATTATCTCAACTGCTAAAGGAATGGGCAACGGTTTTCCGATAGGTGCGATATTAATTTCGCCAAAATTTCAAGCAAAACATGGTTTATTAGGTACAACTTTCGGTGGAAATCATTTGGCTTGTACGGCCGCCAATGCTGTTTTGGATATAATGAAAAAAGAGAAATTAATTCAAAATGCAGCTACTGTTGGTGATTATTTCATGGAAAACCTCAAAGGAATTGCAGGAATAAAAGAATTACGTGGACAAGGCTTAATGATAGGAATTGAGTTTGAAAAACCAGTTGGACCAATCAGAAACTCGTTGTTATTCGACCATAAAATTTTCACGGGTGTGGCGGGTAATCATACAATGCGTCTATTGCCAAGTTTGGCCGTAACAACCAAAGAAGCTGATATTTTCTTAGATGCTTTAAAGAAGGTGCTGGCGAATGGATAAAAGCATGACGAAGTACGAATAGATGAATGATTCTTAAATAATCGTCATTCTATATTCGTACTTCGTCATTCTAAATTCGACATTTTAAATTTCTCCTTCCACCACCAACAAATAAAGCGTCATGCTTTGAGCTTTGTTGGTAATCCAAGCGTCGTATTCTTCAATTGCTTGTAGGCGTAATTCCTCTGAACAATACCCATCTGCTACCACTTGTTTTCCACGAGTTTCGGCTACGATGCTCCAAATTCTGGCTGCTGCCGCAAATTCTTCTGCACCTCTTGTGCTTGTTTCGTGCTGCGGTACAATGTTTATTGCCGTTAAACCTTCGTTTTTATAAATATTAGATAAATTATCGGCAATTTCGTTATCGAAACCCGCATCGTATCGCCAATTGAGAAATGCCTCATAAAAATCTATCATTGATTTTGGCGGAGCGGGCGACCATTCAATCTTTGTATGATTATAATCGTTGATTGATATTTTCCCACCTTTTTTCAATAAACTGACCATTTTCTGTACAACTTCCGCAGGATTATTTACCCACTGTAAAGTTCGAGCGGCAATCACTAAATCAAATTTTTCGTCCGAAATAAAATCATTGATATTGGCTACTTCAAAGCTCAAATTTGAAATATGTGCGAAGTTTTTTTGAGCCAATTCAATCAAATGTTCACTCAAATCAATACCCACTACTTTTCCGCTGGTACGTTGGGCAATATCAGCAGTAATTGCCCCCGAACCACAACCCACATCAAGCACCGAACGCCCATCTTTCAGTAGTTCGAGTAGGCTCGAATAACTGTTTTCGATGTTGCGGCGGTCGAGGACTTTATTCGCCCCTTGTGGCATTTCTGCTCGTATTTGATGCTGTTGACTCATGATTTTGAAAAAATATTAAAAGAAATTTTGCCAAAAGTACGATAAAATTGTTTGAATAAAGTGAGGGTGTATTAGTGGGTTTGAATAGTTCGTTTGATGATAAACGTTTTTTTGAATAACTTGCCGACAATTAAAAAGTTAAGGCAACATTTGTTTATTTAAAGGGCATTTTAGCGTTAAAAACATTCAACATCAACAAAAATACACTTAATACAAACAACTATTAGCAATGATATTAAGCGAAATTCTCTATAAAATTTCTCTCCAAGCAGTTTCGGGAAAGACAGATATTGAAATAAATAAAATAGTGTTCGACTCTCGTCAGGTAGAAAGAGATAGCCTTTTTGTTGCTATCGGTGGCACACAAGTAGATGGGCATCAATTTATTAGTAAAGCGATTGAATTGGGTGCTTCGGCAATTTTGTGCGAACATTTACCAGAAGCACTGAACGAAGAAATTACCTATGTTCAAGTCGAGAATTCGGCTCGTGCAATGGGTTTTGCAGCAGCCAATTTCTATCAACATCCTTCTAAAAAGCTCAAATTAGTAGGTGTAACAGGCACAAATGGCAAGACTTCGATAGCTACCTTACTTTTTAGGCTTTTCCGCCGATTGGGTTATCGCTGTGGTTTACTTTCCACAGTACAAAATCAGATTGATGATGACATTATTCCTTCAACCCACACAACGCCTGATTCGGTAAAAATCAATGAGTTATTGGCCGATATGTATCAAAAAGGCGTGAGCTATTGTTTCATGGAGGTAAGTTCGCACTCAGTGGTACAAGAGCGGATTGCTGGACTACATTTTGTGGGTGGAATCTTTACTAATATCACGCACGACCACCTTGATTTTCACGGAACATTCGATAATTATTTAAAAGCTAAAAAAGGTTTCTTCGACCAACTCCCAGCTTCGGCTTTTGCGTTGGTCAACACCGATGATAAAAATGGCAAAATAATGCTCCAAAATACGGCTGCTCGCAAAGAAACGTATTCGCTCAAAAACATCGGTACTTTCAAAGGAAAGGTGTTGGCTTGCAGTTTGTTTGGGCTACAAATGGAGATTAACAACCAAGAAGTTTGGTTCAAACTTATCGGTTCGTTCAATGCCTACAATTTGCTCGGTGTTTATGGTGCAGCGGTTTTACTCGGGGAAGATTCTGCTGAAGTTTTAATGCAACTCTCTGATATTCAGCCACCTGCGGGGCGTTTTGAGCAAGTAGTTGCAAAAAATAATATTGTTGGAATTGTGGATTATGCCCATACACCCGATGCTTTGAAAAATGTGTTGGAAACGATTGTTGATTTAAGAGAGGGTAATCAGCAGATAATTACGGTAGTGGGTTGTGGCGGAAATCGTGATGCAACTAAACGTCCGATTATGGCCGAAATAGCTTGTAAGCTGAGTGATAAAGTAATTTTGACTTCTGATAATCCAAGAAACGAAGACCCAATGGATATTTTGGAGCAAATGCAAAAAGGAGTTCCTCCGCTTCATTTCAAGAAAACCCAAACCATTGAAGACCGCCACGAAGCAATTCTGGCCGCAGTAAAAATGGCAAAACCCGAAGATATTATTTTGGTTGCAGGCAAAGGCCACGAAACTTACCAAGAAATCAAAGGCATCAAACATCATTTTGATGATAAAGAAGTGCTGAAAGAGGCTTTTGGGGAGTAATCTTAAAACATCAAATAAATGTGGGACACTTCCAAGGTTTCCCACATTTCAATCTTTAATAGAAATACATTTTTTCATCAATTAACTATCAAATTTTAATGGAAGCAGAGAATAAAAGAATTCCACTCAATGATTTGCACGAAAAACTGGGCGGAAAAATGGTGCCTTTTGGTGGCTTTATGATGCCAGTTAGATATTCATCAGATAATGAAGAACATAATTGTGTGAGAAATGGCGTGGGTGTATTTGATGTGTCGCACATGGGTGAGTTTGTGGTGCGAGGTGAGCGTGCAACTGAGTTTTTGCAATACATAGTTTCAAACGATGTATCGGCACTTTTTGATGGAAAAGTACAGTACGCCTATTTCCCGAATAGTGAAGGTGGCGTAGTAGATGATTTATTGGTTTATCGTTGGAACGAAAACGAATATTATTTAGTAGTAAATGCCTCAAACATCGAAAAAGATTGGAATTGGGTTAATCAAAACAATAGCTTCGGCGTAGAACTCGAAAATATTTCTGACAAACTCTGCTTATTTGCCGTTCAGGGGCCGAAGGCTTTAGCCACAATTCAGAAACTTACCGATATTGATTTATCATCAATGGATTATTATACATTCAAGGCTGGTTCAGTTGCTGGAATTGATGACGTAATCGTGTCAGCAACGGGCTACACTGGTGCGGGTGGTTTTGAGATTTATGTGTGGAATAAAGACGCTGAAAAAATGTGGAATGCAATTTTTGAAGCAGGGGCAGAGTTTGATATTAAGCCCATTGGTTTAGGTGCGAGAGATACGCTTCGCATGGAAATGGGCTATTGTTTATACGGCCACGAACTAAACGATACCGATTCTCCATTAGAAGCGGGCTTAGGCTGGGTAACGAAATTTACTAAAAACTTCATCAACTCCGAAAACCTAAAAGCTCAAAAAGAAGCGGGTTTACAACGTAAATTGGTAGGAATCGAAATGATTGACCGTGGAATTCCTCGCAGTCATTACGAAATTTGTGATGCCGAAGGTAATAAACTTGGTGAAGTTACCTCTGGAACTCAGTCGCCTACGTTGCAAAAAGGAATTGCAATGGGACATGTACCAACGGCATTCGCTAAAGTCGGAACGGAAGTTTATATTAAAGTGAGAGAGAAATTGCTGAAAGGCGTGGTTACAAAAATGCCTTTTGTGAAAGCGGGAGTTTAAAAAGCTTTTGAATGAGTACCGCAGCGGCTAAATAATAGAATGAGAGAATAATCTTTATCCTCTCATTCTATCATTCAAAATTAACTTACCGTTCCACCATTCCATACCTGTTTGTTGGGTTGGAGAAGAGCCAAACTTCCGTCACGGTCTTCGGCCATCAAAATCATGCCATTCGATTCTATGCCCATCATTTTACGTGGAGCAAGGTTGGCAATGAATGTAACTTGTTTTCCAATCATGTTTTCTGGAGAATAATGTTTCGCAATACCACTTAAAATAACACGTTTCTCGAAGCCATCGTCAATTAAGAACTTCAAAAGCTTATCACTCTTAGGTAATTTTTCTGCTTCTAAGATTGTACCGATACGAATATCCAATTTGGCAAAATCATCGAACTGAATATTCTCTTTCAACGCTGGTACTTTTGCATTTTCTAACTCGTTCATTCGCTTTGATTCTTGTAATTTTTTTACTTGTTTTTCAATCACATCATCTTCGATTTTTTCGAATAATAGACTTGATTCGCCAATAAGTGTGCCTACTGGCAATAAATTTGCTCCGCCTGTTTCGTTCCAAGTAGTTTCGTTCAAACCTAACTGATTTCTTAATTTCTCGGCTGTAAACGGTAAAAATGGCTCTGATAAAATGGCTAAGTTAGCAGCAATTTGCAAAGCAATATTCATAATGGTTTCAACACGAGCCGGATTTTCTTTGATAACCTTCCATGGCTCGGTTTCAGCCAAATATTTATTGCCCAAACGTGCTAAATCCATCATATTGGCTAACCCCTCACGGAAACGATAATTGTCTATCGAGTCACCTATTTTCTTTGGAAACTCTGCCAATGCAGCAATCGTTTCTTTATCGTAGTCGGTTAGCTCCCCTTGGGCTGGAACTTTGCCTTCAAAGAATTTATGCGTAAGTACTACGGCACGATTGACGAAGTTTCCGTAAATAGCCACCAGCTCGCTATTGTTTTTGGTTTGGAAGTCTTTCCAAGTAAAGTCATTGTCTTTCGATTCAGGCATATTGGCCGAAAGTGCATAACGCAATACATCTTGCTTATTCGGGAACTCCTCCAAATACTCATGTAACCAAACCGCCCAGTTTCTCGAAGTTGAAATTTTATCACCTTCCAAATTCATAAACTCTTGTGCAGGCACGTTATCGGGTAAAATATAGCTTCCCTCGGCCATCAACATCGCAGGGAAAATAATACAGTGGAATACAATATTATCTTTTCCGATGAAATGCACGAGCTTTGTATTTTCA
>JALQYE010000126.1 GCA_023254245.1 Emticicia sp. | reverse complement strand
AACTCGTAATCGGCATGATTAAAAACCACATCTAAAATTACGGCAATACCATTTTCGTGGCATTTATCTATCAAATACTTCAAATCGTCTTTTGTGCCGTAGGCCTTATCGGGAGCTGTATAATATGTTGGATTATACCCCCAAGAATTATTAGCCGTAAATTCATTGATTGGCATCAATTCTATGGCATTAATGCCGAGACGCTTGAAATAAGAAATAGAATCAGCTACTTCTCGGTATTTGCGAGAATTGATGAAATCCCGCACCAAAAGTTCGTAAATAACCAGCTTCTCTTTAACTGGTGTCTGACCAGTTTGAAATACCGAAACTGTGCCACCATACGTATTTTTCGATGGATAAAGTTTAAGGTTGGGGTAAGTGCTGGCCAAAATTTCAGAATCAAATTTTGGGTCGAGAATTTTCTCGCAGAATGGGTCGCCAACTGCTGTTTTTCCATCAATCAGATATTGAAAAGCATATTCTTTTCCTTTCTCTAAGTTACTGATAGTGAGCCAATAGCGTTCGCCATCGGGCGTTTGATTCATCAAGTATTTTGGGTCGATTTGCCAATCGTTGAAATCGCCGATGAGGTAAACAAAACTTTTCTTTGGAGCAAAAAACGAAAACGTAACGGTATTATCATTGATGTAATTGATGCCGTCTTTTGTATTGAGGGGTAGGTTCAAAATTGTATTTTGGGGTTTGATTGAAAGTTTGAGTATTTCTTGAATAAATTCTGAACCACTTGCAATACTAACACTAACATTATTGGTAGCTCGTAATGTAAATGAAGCTGAATCTGTATTCATGAACTGGAGACTACCTCCGATAATTATATTTGATATTTTAGAAGTACGAAGCTTAAATCTTACGGTTTCATTAGCATCAAATACCCTTCCTAAATCTGGCTCAATCACCTTGAAATATAGTTTATCGTCAAACAAATCCAAAATAAAATCCTCAGTTTGGGCTTTCCCATCGCCGCTTTTGAGTAATAAACCAAGTTTTTTGATGATTCGCCCCGTAGGAACTTTGAAATAATCACGAGGTTTTAGTTTGATGCTCCAACGGTCGTTGCCCAGAGAAGTCATTCGCCCCATTTCAAACGGAATTCCAAAGTTGGTCTGTCCAGTGGGTTGAAATTCAAAGGCATTATCGGCAGTTCCTGCACCTGACCACAAAAAAACATCGGACGTTTTGCCGAGTAGGCCAGCCACTCGAACATCTTTTGCTTGTTTTAAATCAAAGATTAGTGTGATTTCTTTGTCTCCATTCGGAAAGTATGAATCGGTCGTAACAGCTTGACTAAAAGACTGTTGCAGTACAAATAGTAGTAGTGTGCATTGTAGTAAGATGCATTTCATTGTCGTATAAGGTTAAAGTATTTTGTAAAAATACGACTAATTTCTGACAACATACTTTTCAAGTACCTCATAAACCCGATGAATCGGCAAGCCCATTACTGTATAAAACGAGCCTTCGATTTTTGGAATACCAATCATTCCAATGAAATCTTGAACACCATAAGCTCCTGCTTTGTCGAATGGTTTGCAGCGTTCGATATAATAGTCAATTTCCCAATCGCTTAATTCTTTGAAATGTACATACGATGTATCTGCAAAACCAATGGTTTCTTTGGCAGTCATTATACATACGCCCGTAATCACACGATGTACACGACCACTTAGTAATTTTAACATCTCAGTAGCTTCGGTGGCATCGGCAGGTTTATTTAAAATTTTACTTTTGGTATTATTTGTTTCGTTAATAACCACAACCGTATCTGCACAAAGAATTATTTCATCCTGTAGATTTTCTCTAAAACATTCGGCTTTTTTGCGAGCCAAGAAAACAGGAACTTCTTCAACAGGCATTTCTTCCGAAAAACTTTCATCCGTTGGTATCACTTTTACCGTAAATTCATAACCAGCATTGTGCATGATTTCTCGCCGACGTGGCGAATTTGATGCTAAAACTAATTGTTTAGATAATTTCATTCTTGATTGTTATATTTTCAAAAGGCGAAATTCGTTATTTTTAGCCAATTATGAGCCTTAATTTGAATTTTATGTTAGAATTAGGAAAAATTTGTTAAATTGAAATATGAAGTACCTGTTCATCACATTTGTTTTGATTTGCTCAACTGCTTTTGCCCAAAAAAGCCTTTCTGATAGTCTCGATAGTGGAAAATCGGTCGAGGATAGTATCATGTATGCAAAACTAAAACAAAAAATGAACAAAAGTAAAGTAGGTAAAAGCATCTATGGAGCTGTTTTTAGAGACGTTTATAATTCAAACCACAACAAAGAAATCAAAGAAATTGAGATAAATCCGTTTGAAAAATATGATGGAAAAGTCATTGGGAAAATTATCATTAAGAAACTCGAAATTTTTGGACCAAGTGTAAACGATACAACTCGAAAAGGCTCCAAAATCGAACATTTTGCCAGTAAAACTTTTCATTACAATACTCGTGAAAAAGTTATTCGACAATCATTTTTACTTTTCAAAGAAGGAGACAAACTGAACCCTCAGACACTAAAAGACAACGAACGTCTTCTGCGTGCTAACCCAATTATTCATGATGCCCGTATTTATATTATCGAACGCCCTGATGTAAATTGGATGGTTGATGTTTTGGTGCTTACGCAAGATGTGTGGTCAATCAATTTTGATGTTTCGGGCGATAGTTTTCGGAATTTTATGTTCGGATTTGAAGACCGAAATTTTCAAGGTCGTGGACATTCATTTCTCAATAAAGTTACTTGGCGAGCCGATGACCCATATCAGCGATTTGGCTGGCGAAGTATTTATACACTTCCTTACATTGGCAGGAGTTTCATTTCGGGGCAACTGAAACTTATCAACGAACGAGATTTAGCTCAATATTCAGCTCAGATTTTTCGCCCTTTTCTTACCGTTGAAACCCGAAATGCTGGCTCGGTTGAACTTGGGTATTCTCGTGTACGTGAATATAAGAAATTGATTATCAATAAAATAGATAGTGCTTTTACTTATCCTGTGAGCTATTTTTATTCTGATGTTTGGTATGGAAGAGCGTTTAGACTTGACCCAACGCAAAGAAACAAACAGTTCATTGTAGCACTTCGCCGAAGTAGTTTTGAGTATCGAAAGCGTCCAGAAGTAAGCGTTGATACCAACAAAATTTATTGGAATCGCACAAATTGGTTGGCAAGTATCGGGTATTCTAATCGAAATTATCAACGAGATTTCTTAATTTATGGCTTTGGGCGTACAGAAGACGTACCAGTCGGAAATCTTTTTGCCTTTACGCTTGGAACTGAAAATACTGAGTTCGGTAATCGTAGTTATGCTGGAATGCAGTTTGCTAAAGGAAAATATATATCGGTTAATCGTGGCTATTTTTATGTTTTGGCAAATGCGGGTACTTATCTAAAGCAAAAACAGGCCCAACAAGGTGTTATTGGAGTACAAGGCTTTTATTTTAGTCCACTTATGCGGCTTGGTAAGGGGCAAACTCGACAGTTTATTAATTTAGGCTTTACTTACGGCATCAATCGTGACGCACTCGATTACTTAAATATAAGTGGTCGGGATGGCATCATTGGCGTTAATAGTGAAGGATTGCGAGGTGACAAAAGACTAACTCTGGGTTTTGAAACTGTATTATTTTCGCACAAAAGTATTTTTGGTTTCAGAGTTGCTCATTTTGCTTTTGCCAACTTAGGCTTAGTTAGTCTGAAAGATAAGTTATTGATTCAAAGCCGAGTATATCAAGGCTATGGTATAGGCTTTAGAATCCGAAACGAAAACCTAACTTTCAATACTTTTCAAATCAGATTAGGGTATTATCCTAATATTCCAGATATTTCTTCTCCGTTTAGAGCCGCCTTTGATGGTTCCCAACCCCTCAGGCTTAGAGATTTTGATATCTCTGCTCCTTCGATTATACCTTTGAGATAAATTTTACTTAATGAAGTATTTTTTTTCATAAATACTAAAAAAAATACATTACAATTAAACTATTCATTATCAGTAGTTTTACCCTGAAATATGTTGGTTTTTAGTTTAAAACTCTGAAAATAATAGCTTTATTTTTTAATAGAATGAACTAAAAATAATCAGTTGTTGTATTATATGTATAGACATATATTGTCAATGTATTATATTTGCATTGAACTAAATAAAAAATATAATTATGTCAATAGAAAAGGATATTAAACAACAGAAACCATTTAAGAGTGCTTATCAAAAAGTGGTTGTTAATATAATGTACACATCCAATTGGATGAATTCTGAGCAGCAAGGTTTATTAAAACCATTTGATTTATCTGCTCAGCAATATAATGTATTAAGAATTTTAAGAGGTCAATTTCCGAACCCCATTACTGTGAACGGTATCATTGAGCGAATGCTCGATAAAATGTCGAATGCCTCAAGGTTAGTTGATAAACTTTTATTGAAAGGGTATGTTTCGAGATGCGATAATGCAGCCGACCGTCGTGCTTGTGATATTAGAATAACTGAAGCAGGCTCACAAGTGTTAAAACAAATTGATGAAATACAGGCTACTTGGGAAAAAAGTAATCAATTTTTATCAGATGAAGAATCTGAAATGTTAAGCAGGTTGCTGGACAAGTTGCGTGGAAGTGAAGGTTAATTGTGCAATTTATTATATTTATTTATATTTTTTTAATTCAAATTTAGTTCAAAAATGAAAGTTGTTAAAAATTTAATGGTGGCAGTATTGGCTGCAATGGTAAGTGTTTCGGCAATGGCTGATGGTGGGAAAAAAGCTGCTCCAGTAGCATTGAAAGTAAATACAAGTGCAAGTACTTTCAACTGGCTTGGGAAAAAAGTTACTGGTGAGCACAACGGTACAATCAATATTCAATCGGGAAGTTTGGTTGTAAATGCAGGAAAATTGCAAGGTGGTGAATTTACAATTGATATGAAATCAATCAAATGTTTAGATTTGACTGATGCTGGTTACAATGCAAAATTAGTTGGACACTTAACTACCCCTGATTTCTTTGATGTAGCGAATTATCCAACAGCTGCTTTGAAAATTAAAAAAGCTACCTCAAAAGGTAATGGTAATTATGATGTAAATGGCGATTTGACAATCAACGGTGTTACACAACAAATTACATTCCCAGCTGTAGTAACAGTTGATGCAAAAGGTGCAACTGCAACAGCTAAATTTGAAGTTGACCGTACGAAATTTGGTAGCAAGTTTGGCTCGAAAACGTTCTTTGAGTCAATTGGAGATAAAATGATTTACGATAACTTTCAAGTTGATGTAAAAATCGTAGCTACTAAATAATTTTAGTGATATTTTTTCTTAAAAAAGCCACAGATGCACGAGCCATTTGTGGCTTTTTTGTTTTAGATTTACACATTATTCAACATCAAAAATCAACTAATAATGGCGTATAACGAACCAATGCTCAGAGATGGAGCATTAGAAGGAAAAACTTTTATTGTAACTGGCGGAGGAACAGGACTTGGTAAATCAATGTCGAAATATTTTCTTGAACTCGGAGCGAATGTTGTAATCACAAGTAGAAAATTGGCAGTTTTGGAAGAAACCGCTCACGAACTCGGACAAGCCACAGGCGGAAAGATACTTCCTATTGCTTGCGATGTGCGAGATTATGGGGCTATCGAAGCGATGAAAGATAAAACCTTGGCTGAGTTTGGGCAAATAAACGGTTTGCTCAATAATGCCGCAGGAAACTTTATTTCTCCAACCGAACGCCTGTCGCACCGTGCCATTGATACAATCGTAGATATTGTGCTGAAAGGGACTTATTATACAACGCTTGCTTTAGGAAAACATTGGATTGAGCAAAAACAAGCCGCCACTGTACTGAGTATCGTCACTACTTATGCCTCAACAGGTTCGGGCTATGTAGTTCCATCTGCAATGGCAAAGTCGGGGGTTCTAACAATGACTCGTAGTTTGGCGGTTGAGTGGGCAAAATACGGAATTCGTTTCAATGCTATTGCACCAGGGCCATTCCCAACCAAAGGTGCTTGGGATAGACTGTTTCCTGTAAATGCTTTTCCTCCACATCTAAAAGAACGATTCTCTGACCACGGAAATGTGCCAATTAAACGAGTAGGAGAGCATCAAGAATTAGCCAATTTAGCAGCTTATTTAATGTCGGATTTTTCTTCGTATATTAATGGGGAAGTAATTACGATTGATGGTGGAGAATGGATAAATGGTGCGGGCGAGTTTAACCACCTCAATGAAGTTCCAACTGAAATGTGGGATGTAATTGCGGCGGCTATTAAATCGAATACACGAGCTAAGAAAGAGTAATAAATAGTTTCATAGGATAGGGTTTGTACATCCTGTCCTATGAAATTTTAAACCACAGTTAATTTTTCATCTCCAAATCGCTCATATTCTTTTGTTTCTACTATTTTTTTGATGCGAATAACCGTCTGGAATATCTCTTCAAAAGTATTGTATAGTGGGGCAATGCCCAATCGAATATTGGTTGGTGGTCGAAAATCTGGGATAATACTTGGCGAGCCATCGACTGGTTCAATCATCGCTCGGTTTATTTTGTAGCCTTCTTGATGCTGAATCGAAATATGCGAGCCTCGTTCATCAGCGTTTAGTGGAGAGGCAATCGTGAATCCTACGGGCTGTAAAAGATTTTCTACTAAATCTATTAAAAAACTACTTTGGGAAACACTTTTTGCTCTAAGGTCTTGCATTCCTGCCTCAAGCATTATGTCTAAGCCTGCTTCGATTGCGGCTAACGATAACACCGAAGGTGTTCCCGCTGAAAATCGTTGAATATCATTTTTAGCACTGTAGTCTAATGTAAAATCAAAAGGTTTTTGATGGCTAAACCATGCCCAAATTGGGTTAGAAAGTTTTTCTTGCAAGTCTTTTCTGACGTATAAAAATGCTGGTGCTCCAGGGCCACCGTTGAGATATTTGTACGTACATCCCACGGCCATATCTGCCCCCGATTCGTTGAGATTGATAGGCACAGCTCCCGCCGAGTGACTCAAATCCCAGAAAACCAAAGCACCTTTTTGGTGTGCTAAGTCATTGATTTTCTGCATATTATATTTATATGCACTCTTAAAAACTACGTGGCTCAGTGTCAGTAAAGCAGTATTTTCATCTAAAGCTTGTTCAATAGCTTCGTCACTAATGCTTATTTCATCCTCACTTTTGATGATAGTCAGTGAATGATTTTTAAATTGTTGCTCAATTAACCCCTGTAAAACATAAATATCAGTCGGGAAATTGAGTGAGTCGGTGATGATTTTAGTTCTATTATTCTGAAAACTAAGAGCCGCAAAAGCTAATTTATAGAAGTTGATAGAAGTGCTATCACCCACAAAAATCTCTTCGGGTTTTGCTCCTACAATTTGAGCAACCTTAGCTGCAACTTTGTTGGGTAGGTCAATCCAATGTTCGTTCCAGCTTCGTATCAATCTTTTTCCCCATTGATTTTGAATAATATGCGTGCTGAGTTCGATGGTTTTCTTGGGCAATCTTCCAAGCGAGTTTCCATCTAAATATATTTCATCACCTATTTCAAATTGATTTCTAAAATGAGCGAGCTTATCATTCTTATCAAGTTCGAGTGCTTTTTGTTTTAAATTCTCTACTGTCATTTGTTTATTTTCTTCAATAATTCGGGCATAATTTTCTCTACCCATTGCTGATACATTTTTCCTGATGGATGTAAACCATCTTCGGCGATAAGTGAAGCATCGTTAATTGCTTGGCGAGAAATGGGCGTAATATCAATAAATGAAATGCCTTTTTTCTCGGTTTCTTCTTTTTTTACTTTATTGAATAAATCAATCTGCTCCGAAATAGTTTTATTTTGCCCTTTTCCTCCGAATGGTGTGACACCCCAATCTGGAATCGAAACTACAAAAACTCGCTCGGGCTTATTATCAGCAAACTTGATTGCGGTTTCGAGAAGGTCAATAAATTCAATTCTAAATTGCTCTACGCTTCGCCCACGATATTGATTATTGACTCCAATTAGCAGCGAAACTAAGTCATAAGTTTTCGTTATTTTTTCTGCAACTATTTTTGCTTTTAGTTCATCGGTTGTCCAACCCGTGCGAGCAATTATTTGAGGGGAAGCCACCTCTAAACCACTTGTAGTACAACTTTTACTTAGTTGAACTGGCCAACGTTCGTTTTCAGCAACACTTTCTCCAATGGTATAGCTATCGCCAAGAGCTAAATATGATAAGCCGTTTGTCATAGTATTTGATTGTGAACTGATATTCTGCGAAGCACTTTCACATGAAAAAAGAAAAAGTAACAGAACTAATGTAAGGTATTTCATAATTTGATGATTCGTTTTAATAACAAACGAATATCCATACCAACTTAGATTTCAATATTCTTGTTTTTCTTTTTTCCGAAAAATGTAATAAAAAAATAAATAATCGTTAAAACCACTAAAAAAATAGCAAGACTGCTAATTTCTTTAATAGCTAAATTCGATAAAAACCAAATGATTGAGATGGTTGCTAAAATCGGAATCGTTATACCAGCGGGAAGTCGGAAACCATCGTGTTTTTTATTTTCATTGAGTCGAAGTTTGATTGTTGCTAAAACAACACCCAAATAGACTGTTAGTAATGATGCACTGGCAATTACGGCCAATTCTTTGAATCCTCCTGAAATAGAGAAAATGAAATCTAAGCCCGCATAGGTAATAATTGCGAAGTAAGGTGTAGCAAACTTAGGGTGGACTTTGGCCATTATTGGGGGCATCCAACCTTTAGTTGCACCCGCAAAAATGACTCTTGGATACGATAAAACCGACCCACTTAGTGCTGCAAACATCGAGAATGCTGCCCCAACAACCATTAAAGTTGAGCCAAATGGGCCAATTACTTTGTTAGCCACGGCTGCTAATGGTGCTTCACTTTGATTGATTAAATCGGCACCAAGCACACCTTGCGAAACAGTTTGAATTAAAATATAAAACAAAACAACTGCTCCCATACCCGAAAGTATGCCCAAAGGAACAACTTTTTGTGGATTTTTGAGTTCACCACTGACATTTAACGATGCCTCTCCTCCCGCAAATGCAAAGAAAAGTAGGAGAGAGGCTTCACCTAATTTTGTAATACTCGGCATGGAATGCCATTTTAGATTTTCGACAGTTGTACCAAAGAAACCCGCAATGATGAGTATGACGAGTGGGATAAGTTTAATGAGAGTTGTGATTTTTACTATATTATCGCCGTGTTTTACGCCGAGAATATTAATGTAGGTGAAAAGTCCGAAAACTATCAGAAAAAATACTGCTCTAATGGGTAGTTGGCTAAGAATAGGAAAATAGACACTAAGAGTATCGGCCATAGCATTGGCAATGGCAGCATCGGCTAAGATTCCAACAAACCAAAACATTGTATTGGCCAAGAAGCCCGCATAGGGGCCAAATGCGGCGTGTATATAGGCATAAGCTCCGCCAGTGACTGTGATTTTACTGCCAATTTCGGAGAAGCAAAGCATGATGAGCATCATTAGAAATCCACAAAAAAGATAGGCTAAAATGCTGGTTTCGCCCAAAAAACTGGCGACAAAAGCTGGTAAGACAAAGATTCCTGCTCCGATGGTTCGGTTGAGTGTATTGGCAGCTAAGCCCAAAATACCGATTTCACGGCGTAGGCCTTCGTTGTTGGTTGAAGTCATTTTTTAGGGTTGGAAGTGTAAAAAATAATTAATTCAAAACTAACAGATTTATCGCCAACAAAAAAGCCTTCAATGAATTTTGAAGGCTTTTGAGCGAATTAGAAAATATTATTTTACAATTTGAATGCCGTGGCAGCCACGTGGCATAAATAGTTTGAAATCTTGTTTTTGTAAACTTGGTTTATCCCCATTTTTTACTTTCCAAAATTCAATTCCACCGAAATGTTTGCCAAAATTAAAATAGTCAAATACTGAAACGGCCAAGTTTTCTCCCGATTTATCGAATACAATATTTTTTGGTAGAATACCTTCAAATTCGTAGTCTGCTACATTATTTAATGAACCGTCAGAAGTGAGTTTTAATAATGAAATTGATGCTTTTTTTGAGGAATCATTGTTATCCCATGGATAATAAGATTTTTTTGCATTTGTCACTACCACCAAACTTCCGTCTGGACTAATCGCAAAACTGGTGGGGGTTTCGCCCAATTTAGTTTTTGTGATTAAATAATGCTCACTTGTACCTTCTAAATTGAATTTCAATACAAACATATCGCCCATTACATCGCTGCTTGATTCTGACTTATTCGCAATATTCGATTTCACATCAGGTACGAGATAATATTTGCCATCAGGTGTGAATTGCCCAGCACTTGGTAAACTTCCAACTTTCAACGGACGACCCACCACGTCTAAACGTATAATTTTTGTTGTGGGTCCATCACGAGTTACTTTTAGCAAGCCAACTTCTTTCGACTCTTCCATCGTGAAGACCAAAAAGTTATTGTTTGGGTGCCAAGTTACATCAGTGATTTTGCCTGATTGAAAATCTTGTGGTTTATTGATAATTCTGATGGGCTTTCCAGTTGGGTCAAGCTCCAGAACCTGTAATTCTTTGCCATATTCTTCGCTGCAAAGGGCTAAATATTCTCCATTCGGGCTAATATCAATAGCCGTCGGATTTTTGCCAGTCGGGAATTTATACAAAACTTTTGGTTGAGATAAATCACTGATGTCAACCACCGAAATAAAACCACCAGCTGGTAGCTCTGAATTTAGATTACGAATTTCGGTTGTTGTTTCGGGCGTTGTGCCGCGAGCTTCTACAACATAGGCAATCGGGTGATTGGGTGAAACTACAATGCTTTTTGCTGAATTAATAGCCGAGTTTGATACAACTAAACTCCTGATTTCGTCGGAATATTTCTCAATTGGAAGTTTCACGACCGACATGGCATCTTTGATACCACGCTCTTTGAATAGCTTACCATCAATAAAAGCAGAGGCTGCCATATCGGCATCTGAAATGGCAATAATGCCTTTAGCATCAAAACTTAGCTTTTGAGCATAAGTAAGTGAATTAGCTAAAGTAAGTATAGATAATAGTATTTTTTTCATGGGAAATCAAGGACAATACGAATCTTGTTCGCAGTAATGGACTGCAAATTTCTGAAAAAAACAGCAAAGTTGGGCAAGATTTCGTTAAAAATTAGCTTTCGGCATCATAAACGACTACTTTTTCCCAAAGTGAAGAGCAATTGTTAATAAATACGTAATGGTCAGGGTGTACTTGATATGCATCTTGGTCGGCAGCATTATCGAATACGAAAGTTAATGAAAAACTATAAGTAGAATCAATTACTTCACGATTCGTGTTGGCTGGGCGACCAACATAAGCAGTCTTGATTAAATCAATTTTTGAAAGTTCTTTTAAACCCGCATGAAGTGCTTCTTGATGTTCTTTGTTGTCTTTTTCTTTTAACCAAAAAAATACTGTGTGTACAACACCTGTCTGTAAATTTGCCATAGTAAAGTTAGAAATTATAAATTAAGAATTGAGAATTGACAGTGAATGTTATAATTTTTCATTCGCAATTCTCAATTTTTATTATTTTATGCCGCTAAAGAAAGATAGAGTTCCGAGTAGGTAGTTTTGAATTGATGTACCGTGGTCACCACCTTGAATCGGAATTAATTCTACGGTAGTTGTTCCACGTTTTTTCATGGCATCAAAAGCCGTTTGAGAATTAAAATAAGGTACGTATGTATCTGCTGTTCCGTGGTATAATTGGGTTGGCGTTTTGGGTTTCCAATCAAAAACGTCGTTGTCTTTTACCGCATTTAGCAATGCAGTATCAGTGCCATCTGTTACGCCTTTCTTTACCTTATCGCTTAAAATTGTTGTTAAACTACCAGATATAATAGCATTTTGTTGGTCTTTCTGAATCTGAGTTGCATAAGCAGCAGCAAAATAATCAGTCATCGGACGATTAAGTTTGTAGATTCTGTCATAAGTCAACAAAACCCAAATATAAGAAGCATTATGTTGCGGATTGCCACTTGAAGGTGTTGAAACTAAAGTTTTGAAACTTAAAGTTTTATTGTAGGCACCAGCACCACAGCTTGAGGCTTTTAAGTTAAATTCTGAACCTGTTTCTTCCTCAATTTTTTTCTGTAACGACATTGTAGCAAAACCACCTTCTGAATAGCCTGCAATAAATAAATTATTATTCCAGTTGATTTTTTCTTTCGTTATTACCTCTTTGGCAGCACGAAGCATATCTAAACTTGCAGAAGCCAGTCCTTCACGATGCTCGTAGGTGTGCGGAAGTGACTTTGATGCACCATAACCGATATAGTCGGGTGCAACAACTATATAACCTGTGTTGATGGTAGCCAAGACCGAAGCAATTGTACCTTCGCCATCGGCCGAGAAATAAGATGGTGCTTGTTTATCATCGAAAATTGTACCGTGCTGATAGCTAACCATCGACATTGCGGTTGTACCTGTTTTCACGGGTACAATCAATGCACCTGATGCTTGAATTTCGGTGCCATCGGTATTTTTAGTTTTATAAACAATTTTATATTGCTTTACCCCCGAACTAATGAAAAGTGCTGCTTGGGCACCTAAACTTGAGCCAAGTGCCGTAATGAGTTGTTCCTTTGTAAGTTCTTTTACGAGCGTAGAACTCACCAAAACCTGTGGTTGCGGGTCAACTTGTGTCTGTTTGTCACACGACCAAGTGACAAATGTAAGTGTAAAAGCAATGATGA
>JALQYE010000125.1 GCA_023254245.1 Emticicia sp. | reverse complement strand
CAAAAATGGTAGTATTGAAAAAATCAAATATAAATTTGGTATTAACGTTAAAGAAGATACATATTTTATGTATAAAAAAGATTCTTTAAATCGAGTTGTGAATACAATTAGCAAAGATGCCAGAGGTAAACTTGTTAAAGAAACAAATGTTGTTTTTTCAGATTCGTGCCAATTGATTCGTTCAAATTTCTACAATAATGGAATTCTTCAACTTATTTCAATAAGTAAAATTTTCAAGAATTCAAAAAATCAAGAGATTATGGCTGAACAGTTTGAAAATAATTCCTTAGGGGTAAAGTTGGATAGTGAACCTTACTTATCCACGAGAATACATAAAATTTATGAAAATGACAGATTAGTAAAGATTGTTTATGAATATTTACAAGAAAAGATAACCAAAATTCACGAACTAAAATATGAGTTTTACGACTAATTAAATATGGCTATTCTGATTTTCAGAATAGCCATATTTAATTTTACTTCATTTTCAAAACCACATTCTTAATCAATTTTCGGTCAAAAGTGTAGGTAATATTTATTAATCCATCCGAAGATTGAATAATGGCAGGGTAGCTGTATTCGCCTTTTTCTTGATTTTCAAGCGTGTAAATGTCTTTCCAATTAATGCCGTCAGTTGATTGTGCTAATTTCAAAACATTCCTTCCTTTCGACCATTCCTTTCCCGACGGTAATGGGTTGTAAACCAAAAGAAATGAACCATTTTTGAGTGTTACGGCATCAATGCCTGAATTAGGGTTTGGCAAATTTATGGGTGTGAGTTCGCCCCAGGTGTTGCCATTATCCGACGACCACGACTGAATAATTTTGTTTTGACGGCTACGCAATAACATTTGCAATCTTCCATCTTTATGAATTAATACCGAAGGCTGAATTACACCATATTCACCACATTCAATCGGAATTTTTCGCCAATTTTCGCCATTTGCATCCGAAATCTCGACGTGTGTATGCCAAACTTTGCTATCTACACTTTCGGTGCTTGATGGATGTAAAATATCGCCGTTTTTTAGTTGAATACTTTTATTTTTTATTGGACCCAAAATATCATTGGGTAGGCGAGTTGGGGTTGACCAAGTTTTTCCTTCATCCATTGAAGTTTTCATCATTCCCCACCATTCTCTTGGGTTAATGCCTACTTTGTAGAACAAAAATAGTTTTCCCGATGGATTTTTGAACAAAACAGGATTCCAGCATGCGTATTGAGTACCTTCATAAATGCCATCAGCCACTTTTACGGGTTTGCTCCATTTTTCTTGATTTTTTATTGAAACCCAAATGCAAACTTTTGGATGGTTTTCGTGTTCACCTGCAAACCATGCCGCCATGTGTTTACCATCAGAAAGCTCGACGATAGTTGAGGCATGACACGATTTTTCTTCAGGGTTTTCATTAATAAATCCTTGCTTGACTACAGTTACCTGAGAAAAGCACTTCAAAGTAAATAAAATGATAAACGTAAATAGATTTAGGGTTTTCATAGAATAGAGGTGAATAGACTTTATTTCTCGAATCTGAGAGCTAAAGCTGGTGACGAATGATATTTTTCGATAATTTCTTTCGGTAAATATACCAAAACTTTCTCACCTTTCTTTTCCCATTTTAATGAAATATCTTCTCCTAATAAAGTTACTTTACTACCCGATTTCGGGATATTTTTTGTCCAAGAAATTGTCATTGCCGGACTTCCACCTTCATTTATCTTAACTAAAGCATACAAGTTATTTCCTTTTCCTTTCGTAAAATAAATATTATTTTCGCTGAAATAGTCAGTTGTACGAGTACCGTAAATAGCCTCTCCATTTTTATCCAACCATTTACCAATTTCGTTTAGTCGTTCGATTTGAATATCGAGTAATGTTCCCTCTGCGGTTGGTCCAACACCTAATAACAGGCTTCCGCCCTTAGCAACTACCTCAATTAAAGTATGAATTACCTTAGTAGCCGATTTGAAATTATCGTTAGGTACATAGCCCCATGCACCACCGAGTGTGATGCAGCTTTCCCACGGTGTATCTGATTTTGTTTTCGGAATTGATTGCTCAGGCGTCCGATAATTTTCATATGGCCCATGAACAGTTCTATCAACAATCAATAAACCTGGTTGATTTTTTCGTGCCATAGTAGCTATTTTGGGCATGTCAATTTCTTGACTAAAGGGTGGGATAGGAGCTCCCCAAGAGCGAACCTCATCGTTGACTGTATTTAGTGGACGAACCCAACCTCCATCTAACCACAAAATATCGACACTTCCGTAATTTGAAGTAAGTTCGTTGATTTGATTGTAGGTAAACTCTTTGTATTTATTCCATCTCCATGGATTTTTACGAATATCGTAATTTACATTTCGGTCAGGAGTAGCGTATCTATCCCACCAAAAATATTGTGTGTGCCAGTCGGGTTTTGAAAAATATGCTCCAATCATGAAATTTTCTTTACGGAAAGCATCAAAAACATATTTGGCTACATCAGCACGTGGATTATTGGCAAACGGCCCATTACTGATTTTAAAATCGCTGTATTTGGTGTCAAACATATTGAAACCATCGTGATGTTTGGTCGTGAAAACCAAATATTTCATACCAGCACTTTTGGCTGCTTTTGCCCAAGATTCTGGGTCGAATTTGGTTGGATTAAAATCTTTGTTAAGCCCCCAATACCACTTTTTATAGTCGTCGTATCGGCTCATAGAATCTCTCGTTATCCAGTCTTCATTACAAATTGACCAAGACTCGATAATGCCTGGCACAGCATAAAGCCCCCAGTGGATAATCATTCCAAACTTTAGGTCACGCCAATTTTCAAGTTTCTGACGAACTTCGGGTTCTTTGGGATATTGATAAAGAGAGGAAGTTGGGTGAATGGTATTTTGAGCAAAACCAATTTTACTTATTAAAGTAAAGAAGAGTAGGATAGATAAAATTATTTTATATTTCATTTTGGAAAGATTGGTTTATTTCGAGTAAAAATAAAATATTTTAATAATAAGGGATTAATAAGAAATTAATTTGAATAAAATAAAAAGAGTCAGTGTCTATTTTTACGATATTTAGACACTGACTCACAGTATATTAACATTTTATCAAAAATTAATCTTCAAAAAAAGCACAACTACCACCAACCCAATCGAAGTTTTTGTTGAAGTTTACGCCAATCATTTCACCACGGCTCAAGCGGGCCAGATTTGTTACGAGTTTAGGTCTTGTAGCATTATCTTCCCACGTAAACAACATTCTGATTTCAGTTTTAATCAGATTTCCTTCTTTATCCTCGATGATTGGCTCGTACTTTACTTTTCGTTGAATCAAGTAATTTTCTTTGTCAGAAATCGCATCGAGGTCTTCTTTAGTAAAATTAAGCTTCACGCCACTGCCTGCAAAAGAAAAGAGTGGTTTTAGTACATAGTTTTCTAAATCAGCTGGATACTCTTTTAAATCCGATAAGAAGTAACTTTGAGGTACAAAGGTACTTTTGAGTAAAGGCAAAGTGAATTTACTGATACGGAAAAACCAATTTGGGTGAGTTGCCCATTTGACGTCTACATCATCAGTCATGCGGAACGCCGACCGTTTGAAATTTGTCTCTAAATCGGGGAAGTTTTGCAATAAATCATCAAAAATCAAACGATTATAGATACGTTTGATTTCAATGGTTTTTCCATCCTTTTCATAAAAGAGTTGTCGGCCAACTTTTTTGATTTTGGTCAAACAAACTGGTTCTATTCCCCAAAGTTGTCGAGTAATTTCAAAATCTAAGCGAGTTTTTTGCTGCTCAGGATAAATTTCAAGTAATATTACATTTTCAGTTTTTTCGCCAGCCAACAAGACTTTCTTCATTTCATCAACATACGATGCCATCGAAAGTCGATTGAAATATTGGCTAAAGCCTTTGGGGTCAATAAAAAATTTACGGTATTTCTGCCCTAAATACCACTGATAACCAAAAAGCGAAGGAAATCCTTGTAACTCAATGAGTTGTGGACTCAACTCACCACTTTCGTCTTTGCAAACCGCAAAGTCAATTGCCAAAAAACTTGGGTGAGCATCTTCGTTTGGTACATTTTGGTTTTCAGGAATCGCTCGATTGGTTTTTTCTTTAAAATCGGGTTTTAGAAGAACTTCAATGATATCATTACAAGCCTGTAAAAGCTTGATTTTTAAGTATTTTGGAACAAAAACAGGGGTTTCGGCCACTCTAAAATCGAGCTGATTTGGGAAATCTTTATGAATTTCGGCAATCATTGCCTCGTATTTTTCTGTTGAGAAGCTCTCGTTAAATTGTTGTCTAATTGCTGGTATCATGTGTGAGTGGAAATTTATGCAACTGCTAAAATTTGTTCGGCAGCATGATTCAGAAATGATGGAATGATTACTGACTCAGTAAGCATGATTTTATCAGGGTCGTCGAGTCTATCAATCATCTCTTCATATTTATCAGAACCATGCTCACTAATCACAGCAATCATTTTTTCTTCTTGTTTGAAATAGCGAAGCATACCTTCGGCATCTGCTTCTGGGTGAAACTGCGTACCGAAAACCTCGTCAGAAAATCTGACAGCCATAATAGCTCTTTCGAGCGGAATATATTCTCTGATTTTTTCAAGACAAAGTATTTTTGCCCCAAAATCATTGATTTTCTGCCAGTTTGGCTGAATCATCTGATAATCTCTTGAATCAACAGCATAAAAAATCTCGGGTAAGCCATTGAAAAAAGGCTCAGTCTCTCCATCAGTTGTTCGGTGAATTGGCATCACTCCAAACGAAGTTGAGCGTCGTTTGCAAATATAACCCAATTGTAAATGATGGCTGGCTACTTGAAACGAGTGGCAAATCAAGAACAAGTATTTTTTGTTTTCATTGGATTGATTGTAAGCAAAAATTTGGTCAAGAAAATTGCCAAATTTTGCTTCCCATTCGTGTCCTTCGGGTAGTGGATTTCCTGGGCCACCCGTTGAAATGAAAATATCATAATCTTCAATTTTAGGAATTTCGTTCTTTTTTCTCACATCGAAAATATCGTATTTTCCTTTGATTCCTTCTTGAGCGAGAAATTTACCACATATCATTTTAATACAACGCATACCTTCATTAGCGAAGCCGTTGTACATATCTAAAATTGCAATTTTAATACCGTCTTTCATATTGATGGGTGTATTTTGAGGGCAAATTTACGAAAAACTGCTTTCAATTTAAACGAATCTTTTGTTACAGACCAATTTTGCTTTCGCTGACAATGTAATCAACAACTGCTTTCAGACTTTTAGTTTCTTCAAAAACTCTCAATTGTCGGTCTGCTCCGCTTCCCATCTTCAAGATTTCGTGAATGTATTCTACTTCTTTTCTGCTTCCGAGTTCATCTAATACATCATCAACAAATTCCATTAGTTCTTCGGCAAGATGCGAATACGGAACCTCTTTTTCTTTACCGAAATCGATTAGATTACCATGAATTCCATAACGAGCCGCTCGCCATTTATTTTCGCTGATGAGCATCTTATGATAAGGTCGGAAACTTAGATTTTGTTGGTGTAGTTTGTGTAATTTAGCAACAATTGCTTGCATTAAAGCCGCTAAACAGATGGTTTCATCGACACGCATTGGAATATCGCAAATGCGGAATTCGATTGTTGGATAAAATGGGTGCAGACGTAAATCCCACCAAATTTTCTTGCCATTATCGATACAACCTGTTTTGATGAGTAAATTTACATAATTATCGTATTCGGCCACGCTCGAGAAATAGTCAGGAATACCCGTACGAGGGAATTTATCGAATACTTTTGAACGATAAGATTTAAAACCTGTATTTCGACCGCACCAAAATGGCGAGTTTGTCGAAAGTGCGTAAATGTGCGGTAAGAAGTAGCGTGCAGCGTTCAGAATCTGCATTCCTTCTTCTCGACTCGGGATTCCCACGTGTACGTGCAAGCCAAAAATTAGGTTTGAACGGGCAACATCACGCATATCATCTATCAGTTTGTCATAGCGAGCATCTTCCGTGATTAGTTGTTTTTGCCAGTCCGAAAATGGGTGTGTTCCAGCGGCAGCAATGTGTAGATTTTGTTTAGCCGCTAAATCAAATAGCATTCGGCGGAGATAAGTCACTTCTTCTCGTGCTTGTTGGATATTTTCGCAAACACTCGAAATCATCTCAACCACCGCTTGGTGCATTTCTTGTTTGATGCGTTCTTGTAAAATTACCTGTCCACCCTCGACCAGTTTCGACATGTGAGAGCGTAATTCCCGAGTTTTTGGGTCAATGGTTTGAAACTCTTCTTCAATACCTAAAGTAAATAGAGACATAGATTATTCGGTATTATTATTGTCGATGGGGTATTTTTAATCAACGATTTGATGAAAAGTATTACTAAAGTAAAGCCGTACTATTTTTCAATAACACGGCTCAAAAATGTTTTATTTTTTCTTTGCTGGAGCTTTTTTAGTAGGGGCTTCAGTTGGTGCTGCTGGCATCGCTGCTTCTCTAACATACGTTCCCCAAGTACAGTTGTTTTTACCATCTACTTGTTCGATTGCCCTTTCGATTGCCATTTTTGCAGCATTTTCTACAATCCAATCGAAATTTCCTTGTCCAACCGAGTGAATATCAGCATCAGGAGCAGGATTACAGAAGTCTATTGCATACGGAATTCCGTCACGAATAGCAAATTCAACTGTATTAAAATCATAACCCAGAGCGTGATTCAACTTCAATACGTAATCAGTTATTGTAGCCATGAGTTTTTTGTGTGCTTCGCCTGTTGTTTTTGGCTGAGTTGCATATCTCAAATGATGTGGATTACGTGGCTCATAAGGCATAATATGAACATACTTTCCATTTAAGCAATAACAACGATAATAATCCGTAAACTGAATTTCTTCTTGTAAAAGCATTACAAGCTGGCCAGTTTCGCCGTGTTTGTGCCACAAATCATCTGGGTTGTCAACCCTGTAAACACTTTTCCAGCCTCCGCCAGCGTGTGGTTTCATATATGCAGGGAAACCAATTTGATTGAACATATATCCCCAGTCAAGAGGGGCAACCAAATTACGGAATGATTTTTCAGTAGTATCGTCTGGACGTTCTTTTGATGGTAAAAGAACTGTTTTCGGAACTGGAACTCCGAGTTTTACTGCTAAGCAGTTGTTAAAAAACTTTTCGTCGGCACTCCACCAGAATGGGTTGTTGATAACAGCCGTTCCGCAAAGAGCTGCATTCTTTAAGTAGGCTCTATAAAATGGTACGTCTTGCGAGATACGGTCAATAATGACTGCGTAATCAGTTGGTACTCCTTGTTCAACTTTATCAATTTGAACCGCCTCCGCGATTATTCCTGCTGGAGCAGTTTTGTTTACTTGCTCAATAAATGCCCATGGAAATGTATCTTCCATTCCGAATAATATACCAATTTTTTTCATGTTAATAGCCCCCTAACCCCCAATGGGGGGACTTGTTTTAAGGTGATATTGTGCTTTTGGGGTTATCTAAAGCACGTTTTTGATGAAAATGTATTTAATAATAAAGTATCAGTAACTGATAACCAGTATCTAATTTTTAACTATAAAGTGGCATTTTTCTGACATACTCCGAAAACATCATTTTCCAAAGTGGCCAATCGTGGCTTGCCCAACGTTTTTCGTCATACAAATGATTGATGCCTTTATTGCCCAATAATCTTGACATATTTAGGTTATCTTCACGGCAAATATCCCAATCTGATGTACCTAAAACGATATTCATGTGATTAAACTTCCATGATTCGGCATGGTTCATAAAATCCATAGGTTCATTAAAATACACATTGTCGTCGTAATGGCCTTTCATAAAACTCTTGATACTGAATGCTCCACTCATGCTAAATAAGTGTGCTACCAAGTCAGGATTTTTAAAGGCAAAATTTGAGCAATGATATCCCCCAAAACTACAACCTGCTACCGCAATTCTGTGAACACTACATTCTTGCTGAATTGCAGGAACGAGTTCTTCTTTCAGGAACTGTGTGTATAGGTTGTAATTATAAATTTTTATATGAGCTGGTAAATCTTTGGCATAAAAGCTTTGAAAATCGATACTATCAACGTTATAAAGCTTTATTTTTCCAGCATCAACCAAGTCACTAACGGTGTCCAGAAGTCCGAAATCTTTGTTTTGTAGATAATTTCCCATCGAAGTAGGAAACATTAGAATAGGATATCCCCAATGACCACTAATCAGAATGTCGATGTCTCGACTCATGATGTGCGAATAAAACTTTATATGTTTTTCTTGCATAAATTTTCGATGTACGTTTGATGAAAGTGCAAAATTCGTATTTTGTTTTTAATTTTAAAAATCAAGTAGCCAAATAAAGTGCTGATAATCAAAGGTTTGTGACTTTTTAATGCCTTTAAACTCTTGTATTGTTGTGTTTTTGTAAAATATTATTTTGTTTTGAATCAACAGATGTACAATCTGAATCGAATATTTGCGTTTAACGGAATCTAAAATTTATTGGAAATATTAGTCCAATTTCTGCAATGAAACAAATGATTTTTGATTTTTTATTTTTGAAGGTAAAGGAATTGTTAAATTTGCTGAATCTTTCATCACAAAAAAACAAGTAAGTGAAGAACCTTTCAGTCATTAAAAATCAAAAATTTCAATCTACTTTCCTTTGTCGTGAGGTAGTTTTTGATATCGTTTTACCACCTAATTATGAAAACTTGTCTAATTTAAAAGTTTTATACATGAATGATGGACAAGATTTTGAAGCCCTTAAAATTGAGCCAATTTTAACTAAATTATATAAGGAAAATGCTATTTTTTCATTCGTTTTTGTTGGAATTCATACAAACGAAAACCGTTTGAAAGAATACGGTACTGCTTCTACTCCTGATTATAAAGGACGAGGAAATCTTGCTCAAAATTACCAAAGCTTTATTATTTCAGAGTTTTTTCCATTTATGATTGCTAATTATAAAGTTTCGAGCCTTAGTACTGATAATTATTTCTGCGGCTTTTCACTGGGAGGGCTTTCTGCAATGGATTTGGTTTGGGGAAACCCTAATTATTTTTCAAAAGTGGGTGCGTTTAGTGCTTCTTTTTGGTGGCGAAAAAAAGCTTATGAAGATGGCTACGACGACCACAATGACCGAATTATGCACGTTTTGGTAAGAGAAGGCAACTATAACGCTGGACAAAAGTTTTGGTTGGAATGTGGCACTAATGACGAACAAGATGACCGAAATAATAATGGAATTATTGATTCGATTGATGATACACTCGACTTAATACAAGAGTTGGAAGGAAAAGGATATGTGCGTAACAAAGACATTGAGTACGTAGAAATTCCTGGCGGAGAACACAATCAGAAAACATGGAGCGAAGCAATGCCACAATTTTTGCAGTGGTTGTTGGGAAAATAATATTGAGTAAATTTGTGTATTTTAGGTAAATATTTGCGTCTAAATTGTGAAATATTCAAAAAAAGAACAAAATTTACGTTGTTCGCAAAATTTATACTCCCAAAAACAAAAATGAAAAGAACCTTTACGATGATTCTTTTGACATCAATCTTTATGTCAATGACTCCCCCTACAAATTTTTTCGAGCAGCAACTTAAATTTCCAAGAGTTTTAGCTGCTAATAAAGAGAAATCGAAAGCCATCAATGATTTATTGGCTTCAAAAAGTATCAATTCTGCCAATTTTGATTTATTTCTTAGGGCTTTCAAGAAAGAGCAAAAATTGGAAGTTTGGGCAAAAAATAAAGCTGATGAAACATTTACGTTGGTCAAAACTTATGAGTTTTGTGCTACAACTGGTGTTTTAGGTCCTAAACGTCGTTCAGGCGACCGCCAAATTCCAGAAGGATTTTATGAAGTTGATTTGTTTAATCCTCAAAGCCAGTATTATCTTTCGTTCCGAATTAATTATCCTAATAAATCGGACCTCGTTTTTGCTGATAAACTTAATCCTGGAGATAATATTTTTATTCATGGCCACTGCGTGACAATCGGATGTATTCCGATTGGTGATGAAAATATTAAAGAATTGTACTTAATGGCTGCAAAAGCCAAAAGTGCAGGAGGGAAAATCAATGTGCATATATTTCCAACCGTTATGAACGACCAAAATTATAAAGTAATCAATAATGAGTTTGGTACTGATGCCAGTTTATTGGCCTTTTGGTCGTGGTTAAAACCTGGGTTTGATGCTTTTGAAAGTTCCAAAAAATTACCCGAAATTGTAGTTGAAGATTCTGGTAGATATGTAGTAAAATAACTGAAAAACTCTACTAAAAAGGTGTTTTCTGATTATAGAAAGCACCTTTTTAGTTTTTGGCACGATTTTTCTATTTAATTTAAAAACAATAGAACGACTGTTATGCCCTTACACAAGACTCAATATTACTCTATCCTAACAGTATTTTTACTTTTTCTGTGTAGTATAGAGCTTTTTTCACAGGTAAACTTATCTAAATTTCCTGCTAATAATCAAGTATTACAACGCAATGAGCAAGATGAAGCTATTATTCAAGTAAAAGGAAAAATTATAGAAAATGGGCATTCCTCTATTTCTCTAAAGATTCTTCAAGATGGAAAGGTCTTCTCAGAACAAACTTTGGATGCTTCTGCTGATTTTACATTTTCACCAACCTTAAAAGCTGGAAATTTTAATTATACATTCATTTTAACATTGGATGGTACAAGAGAAGTCAAGAAATCAACTCAGGTAGCGGTTGGAGATTTATTTTTGATTTATGGTCAATCAAACGCACTTGGTTCGGGGGGAATTGAAACTTATAGGCCCGCTGAAAACCCCCTGATGAGATTTTTTACGGTTGCAAATTTCGATAATGGCGATAGTGAATGGGTTTTACCTTATAAAACTTCAACTTGGCCAGGTACAGGAACGCTTGAATTTCAGAAATTCCTTTGTGGAAAATATAATTATCCAGTTGGAGTGATAGTTGGCTCGGTGGGTGGTTCTGACATAAAAGGCCTAAATAACCGAAATTCTGAAAACCCTGCCGATAAAAATACGTATTATGGTAAATTACTTTTGCAAACAATATTCAGTGATGTGAAAGACCAAATCAAATATGTTATTTTTAGACATGGCGAAAGTGATGGTTCTTTTCAATTAGAATCCGAACAATATCCTGCTGGATTTGAAAAGCTTTATAATAACCTAACTCTTGATTTTCCGAATCTCAAAAAAATATTTCACATTCAGACAAATATTCTCACTATTAGTAATAGTAAAGCTGGCTTTTTGCGTGATTATCAAAGACGTACCAAATATCTTTTACCTAAAGTAACAACCATGAGTACTGTTGGAACTGGTGGATATGATGGATTGCATTATAGTCTTAAAGGTTACAGCCAAACTGCTTATGAACTTTCAAGAATTGTTGGGCGAGAAATATATAATGATAATCAATCTTCGCAAGTTTATTCTCCAGATATCAAAAAAGTATATTGGGAAAATCAGAAGTTAGTTTTAGAGTTCGATGAAGGCATGGAAATGATTTACCCGCAAGACTCATCAGCCAGCGGAAAGACATGGAGCATGAAAGATTTTATATATGTTGATGGCCGAAATGATGTTGTGCAAAGCGGAGAAGGTGTTGGTAATAAAATACTTTTGACAGTTACCAATGTTGAAAATGCAAAAAAGGTTTCTTATTTGCCTAATGCCTATGGCGAATTTGGCTTAAGTTTTTATAATGGAGTTCATCTCAAAAATAAATTTGGAATGCGTGCTTTTAGTTTCGATAATGTAAGTATTGGTGGCGAACCACCAATTATTTTACCCCCGCCAACAGTTATTACCCTAAATGCCGAAACTAATGAAGATATTCAAGTGAAACTCACTTGGAATGGAAATACTCAGACCAAGTATCATGTTGAGCGTTCGGATGATAATAGCATCTTTACTGAAATTGGTCTTGTGGTAGGGGATAATTATATCGATACACAAACAAATTTAGGTAAAATTTATTTTTATAGAGTCTTTGCTGAAAATGCACCTAATGATAAGTCAAATACAAAGGAAGTTGCTTTAAAATGTCTTGAAAATGTAAACTTGAAGTATCTTCCAATTGTCGCTTACGTCGGAGCAAATGTATCAATTACAACAATAGTTTCGATAACTAATACAAAACAACTATCTTTGGAAGCAAAAAAATCAATAGATTTGAATCATGGTTTTGATGCTGAACTCGGTAGTGACTTTTCGGCAGAAATAGGTGGTTGTAAAAATAATTAAAGATGCTGCTTTTTTATCAATCTGATATAGAAAAAACTCCAATTTTAAGCGAAGAAGACTCAAGGCATTGCGTAAAAGTACTACGAAAAAACATCAAAGATAAAATTCATGTTGTTGATGGAGTAGGAGGCCTGTTTGAGTGCGAAATTGTGAAAGCTCACGAAAAAAAATGTGAGGTTAAGATTTTGTCGGTTGAACGAGAATTTGAGAAACGTAATCATTACCTACACATTGCGATAGCTCCCACTAAAAACGCTGACCGTATCGAATATTTTATTGAAAAATGCGTTGAAATAGGTATTGACGAAATTACGTTAATTCAAACCAAACATTCGGAGCGAAAAAATCAGAAAACCGAAAGGCTCGAAAAAATAGCAATCTCGGCAATGAAACAATCGCTTAAGGCCTATTTGCCCAAGATAAATGAATTAGTTGATTTTGAGAAATTTATTAAAAATGCAAACTTTGAAGCTAAGTTTATTGCCCATCTAACAGATGATGCTAAACCTCTAAAAGAGGT
>JALQYE010000124.1 GCA_023254245.1 Emticicia sp. | reverse complement strand
CCATTAATGGCAACTGAAAACTTGGTAGTCATGTACAGCGATTCGGGGCGAACAACTGTAAAACTCACTACTGCCCGCCAATTAAAATTTCAGAACGAAGACGAAGTGTATCCAAAAGCGGTTTATGTAACTTTCTACGATAAAAATGGTGTAGAATATTCTTCTCTTCGTGGCGATTCTGGACGGTACGAAAAAAGTAACGGGCTTTATAAAGTAATGGGAAATGTGTTCTTTTTCAACCGATTACAACAACAAAGCCTTGCAACCGATGTTCTAAATTGGAGTCCACTTCGCAAGAAAGTATATACCGACCGAAAATTTACTATCAAAACTCCCAAGGAAGAACTACACGGAATCGGTATGGACGCCGACCAGGATTTTACGCACTATACCATGCGTAGAACCAAAGGTACATTTGCGGTTGATTCGCTCAATTCTCAAACCGATGATGATATAGCTACCGATACTACAAGTTATTAGTGATTGGTAAACTGGTTATTAGAAAACTCGTTACTCGTTGTTAATCATACAAATCAATTCCCAAGTTCTCCATTAACTAATTCCCCAGTGACTAATCCACCAGTAAACCAATAACCAATCCATCAATAACAAAATTAAGATTTTACAAAAAAATCATTCCCATTCTACTTGCTTTCATAAAATTCGCTCTAAATTTGTTATTCATTTTAAAGGTGAACAAAACAGTTTTCTATTTTTCGGAAAAGAAAGTTTTTGCAGGCTAAATAAACGATTTTGCCAAAACAATTCTCTTAAAAAACGGATTAATTAAACTTAATGTGGACTGCGGCTAATCGACCGCTGGCTACTCGAAGCCTAATCACGCAAATAAAGCCAGATTTTCATGCTTTCTCACTTATTAATAAAAAATTACGCCCTCATTGAGCATCTTGAACTCAAACCCGATGCTCATTTTAACATAGTCACTGGCGAAACAGGTGCGGGTAAATCTATCATGCTCGGTGCGATTGGTCTTCTATTGGGAAACAGAGCTGATACCAAAACTCTCTACAATGAATCAGAAAAATGTATCATCGAAGGTACATTTGATATGGCGGGATTTTACATAAAAAACATTTTTGAAGAAGAAGAACTCGACTTTGAAAGCTCATGTATTGTACGTCGAGAGATTTCTCCAAGTGGAAAATCAAGAGCATTTATAAACGATACGCCCGTAACGCTCGAAACACTACGTAAGATTTCATCGCAGTTGATGGATATTCATTCGCAGCACGACTCTATTTTACTCGGCTCAAACGAATACCAACTTCGCATTGTGGATACCTACGCTCAATGCCACGATAAATTGGTTGAGTACCAAGAAAAATACCGTACGTACAAAAAATTGCAAGATGCTTATCAGCAGCTACAAACCGAAGCTGACCAAAATAAAAAAGAGTTCGATTTCAATAATTTTCAGCTTGAGGAACTCGTAAAAGCCAAACTTGACCCCAACGAGCAAGAGCTTCTCGAACAAGAACTAAATATCTTAGAACACGCCGAGGAAGTAAAACTACGTCTGAAAACGGTTTACGAATTTCTCAACAATTCGGAGCAGTCAGTTCTCTCAGTGCTTCAATCAACGGTTAGTTCATTAAACCCGATAGCCAGCTATTCACCTGATTATCAACAATATAAAGACCGTATTCAGTCATGTTTATTAGAATTGAAAGACGTTTCTCGTGATATTGAATCAGAAGAAGATAACATTGAGCTGGATGGACAAAAAATAATTGAGATTCAAGACCGACTAAATTTACTTTACAAACTTCAACAAAAACATGCCGTAAAATCAAACGGTGAATTGCTCGAAATCCAAGCAATTTTAGAAGAAAAAGTAAGTAAAGTTCTAAACCTCAGCGAAAACCTTTCGGCAGCCAAAGAGCGTGTAAATAAAGCATTCGAGGCCGCAACTAAAATAGCAGAGTCGCTTTCAAAAGTACGTCAAAAGGTTTTACCCGAAATCGAAAAACGAGTAATTGGATTATTGGTTGAATTGGGTATGCCAAACGCTTCGCTCAAAATTCAGCACCAAAGCATTGCACTTAACAGCGAAGGTATCGACCAAATCAATTTCTTGTTTAGTGCCAATAAAGGTGTTACTCCTCGACAACTTAAAGATGTGGCTTCGGGGGGCGAATTTTCAAGATTAATGTTGGCTATCAAGTATGTCTTGGGCGATAAACGCTCATTACCAACTATTATCTTTGATGAAATAGACACGGGTATTTCGGGCGAGGTAGCCATAAAAGTTGGAAAAATGATGCGAGAAATGGCACAAAGCATTCAGGTAATTGCCATTACACACTTGCACCAAATTGCGGGTCGAGGTTCATCGCACTTCTTTGTTTATAAAGATAATTCATCAACTAAAACAGTTAGCCGTATCAAACAGTTAAGTCAAGACGAACGCATCATTGAAATTGCCAAAATGATTGGTGGCGAACACCCATCAGAGAGTGCAATTCATAGTGCAATAGAAATGCTTGGTATAACGCATTAATAATTAAATAGTTACATCAAAAAAATATAAAAATGAAGAATTTATTAGCTGCACTACTCGTTGTATTTTCATTCGCTTGTACCGATAAATCGGCCGAAGAAGCGGCCAAGCTCAAAGAGGAAACATTCAAAATTCATGATGAAGTAATGCCTATTAGCATGAATTTAGAAGATTTGAAAACCAACGTAATGAAAAAAGCCGAAGCGGACACCACCTTGAAAAAAACAGCGTTGGATATTTCGTCGGCTCTTGATAAAGCCTACAACGACATGGAAACATGGATGCCAAAACTCGGAGAAGCAGCCGATATGAAAGATGGCGAAGAAAAAGTAAAAGCCTTGACAGCTCTAAAAGCCGAAGGTGAACAATTGAAGCAATCAACACTCGATGCGAAGAAAAAAGCTGAAGAGTTTTTGAAATAAAATCAGATAAAAACCGAAAAGCCTGTAAGTTTGAAGCTTGCAGGCTTCATTTATATATGAAAAAGTTAATTCCAGCCATAATACTTTGCTTTACAATAATCAGTATTATTTCTTGCGAAAGTTCTTCTCGTAAATTACCAATTTTGGGCGAACGAGAATTTATCAATGGTGATTCAGTTTATCATACCATTCCAGATTTTTCGTTTGTTAATCAAGATAATCAAACTATCACCAACAAAAATTACGAAGGAAAAATCTACGTGGCCGATTTCTTCTTTACCACCTGCCCTACTATTTGCCCAATCATGAAAAAGCAAATGCTACGGGTTTATGAAAAATTCAAAGAAAACCCAAAAGTGGGTATCTTATCGCACTCAATCGACCCTCGACATGATTCAGTACAAGTGCTGAAAGAATATGCTGCTCGATTGGGCGTAAAAAGCAAAATGTGGAATTTCGTGACGGGCGAAAAAAGAAAAATTTACGAAATTGGTGAAAAATCTTACTATGTAACCGCTGGCGAAGACTCAACGGCTGCGGGTGGAATTATTCATAGTGGGGCATTTATTTTGGTAGATACCAAACGCCGAGTAAGAGGCGTGTATGATGGCACCAAAGAAACCGATGTAACGAAATTATTAAAGGACATGGACGTTTTGTTAAACGAAAAATAAAATGACACAACAGATTAGAGATATGAGGTATGATGAAGATAATATATATCTCATCAAGGAACTAAAAAACAGCTATAAATTCATCAAAAAATTACTATTAAAGGTATTCTTAATCTTGGTAGCAGTTGTATCTTTTACTTCTTGTCAATCAGAGGAAAAAATAAAACTGGAGCAATATTATATCGGAGGAAAGGAACTTTACGAGCAAAATTGTGCGAATTGCCACCAAAAAGATGGAAAAGGATTTCAGAATCTTTACCCGCCCATTGCTGGAAGCGATTATTTAAAAAACAAAGAAAAAGTAATTTACATCATTAAAAATGGTCTTTCGGGCGAAATCATGGTAAATGGTAAAAAATATAATCAGCCAATGCCAGCCAATAACCAACTAACGAACCTCGATATTGCTGAAGTGGTGACGTACATTTATAACGAATGGAATGGCGAAACAAAAATTACTGAAGTAAAAGAAGTCGAGAAGGTTTTGAATAATAAATAATAATGACGAAAAAGGAAGGCTTCGCTTTGAGCGAACGTCGCCCGGCGAAGCCTTCCTTAAAAACTACGATTAAACAACTCCCCGAATCAAACGGATGGCAATTCCATAAAAAATGACCATTCCTACAAAAATCAATCCCCAAGAAGTAAGTGTTGATTCCTTGAAATAGAGAAAGAAAACTGTTCCGACGATTCCGACCCAAAAGAATAATTTAGCCATAAAACGTTGGTTTTTTCGATTAGTTCGTTCTTCAGCAGCCTGTAAACTTGCTTTATTTGAAAAAATTCCGTTTCCTGCAAATATGCTTGACGGATGAATATTTTGCCTGAAATTTCCGCTGGCAAACAAAAAAAGCGAAAGAGCTACCCCCAAAAGTCGAGGCTTATCATAAGCATAATCATTAAGTAAATAATAGAATAGAATTAAACCCAAAGCTGAAACATAGGCCGACCAAATCAAGCGAATCCGTTTAGCACTTCTGAGCAATAGTTCAGCATTAGGTTTTCTACTATCCAAAAACTGCATCAGAAGCGGTACTATATAAAAAAATAGTGCGGCCAATGAATAATAATACAGTTTATTTTGATGAATGAGCGAAAACTTTGGTTGCCAATTAATATAAATGTAGGCAAATGGAAGCGTAATAATTACTAAAATCAGCAATTCAAACGGAATGTTTTTTTTCATCGGTGTAGATTTTTTAGTTCACGGTCGATAGTCAAAGGTCAACAAGCTTTTGGATTTTCTCATTGGTTTGACCACGTTTCCTACGTGAAGGCGTTGAATTACTCTACTTTCCAACGTGCAGACGGATTCTTGGCTTTTCGGCTTGTGCCGCATTGGGCTTAAATTGCATAAACCAAACCATAATTTCGTCCATAACCGTCATATTGAGCGAATAAAGCACAAACTGACCTTTTTTTACCGAAGCCACCAAATCAGCTTGACGCAATAAATCTAAGTGGTGCGAAATACTGGGTTTACTCATATCAAATTTATCGGCAATATCACCTGCGGTCATATCACCATCTTTCAACAATTCTAAAATCTCGCGGCGTGTAGCATCATTCAATGCTTTAAATAAATTATTCATAGTTTTTCACTTATATCAATTGATAGTTACAAATATTGTTTTTCAGATTCAGAAATCCAAATATTTTATTAAATAATTAGATAACCCTCTAAACATTAGTTTTTTTACACTTACTCCTTTCTTAGAAAAACACAATTTTATCATCATTTTTCTGACATTGGTATATAAATTGTTATATTTGCAAGCCCCCCGCCCCTAAAGGGGGGCTTTATTAAAGAATCTAAATTTAAACTCCCCTTCAGGGGCTGGGGGTACTGGGGTTTATGAAAGTATTAAAATTCGGTGGAACATCGGTCGGAACGGTTGAAAGTATCAATCAGGTTATACAAATCTTACAAGAAAATCTCAACGAAGGACGTAAAATTGCAGTAGTTTACTCAGCAATGGGCGGTGTCACGAATCGCCTAATCGAAATCGGCAAATTGGCTGCCGCCTCTGATTTGGAATATTTACAATTATTAAAATCAGTAGAAGACCGTCATTTTGCAGCCGTACGAGGCTTAATTGACGTTAAAAATCAAAGCAGTGCTATTGCCAAAGTAAAAGGACTTCTCAATGAACTTGAAGATTTATTGCGTGGAGTCTTCTTGATAAAAGAACTTTCAGCACGAACGAATGACTTTATTGTAAGTTTTGGCGAAAGACTTTCTACAACAATCGTTACCGAAGCTCTCAAAAATCGAGGAATTGATGCCGAATATTTAGATGCTCGCAAAGTAATTAAAACCGACGACCACTTTGGTTATGCCGAAGTAATTGGAGATTTAACTAACGAGTTAATCAGAAAGCATTTTGCCCAAACCAATAAGCTACAATGTATCACGGGCTTTATTGGCTCAACGATTGATGGCGTAACAACCACACTCGGTCGTGGCGGCTCCGACTACACAGGTTCGATTTTTGGTGCGGCTCTTAATGCAACTGTCATAGAAATTTGGACAGATGTTGACGGAATGCTCACTTCTGACCCTCGCAAAGTAAAAAATGCGTTTACGATTCCAACCATTACTTATGCTGAAGCAATGGAATTATCGCATTTTGGAGCCAAAGTTATCTATCCGCCGAGCCTCACTCCTGCTTTTCAGAAAAATATTCCTTTAAAAATATTAAATACTTTCAATCATCACCACGAAGGTACGCTCGTAAGCAAAACTGCCAGCACAAAAGAATATTCAATCACAGGTATTTCTTCGATTGATGACATTGCTTTGGTCAACGTGCAAGGCGGCGGTATGATGGGCGTTGCTGGGGTTTCAGCCAAATTATTTTCTATTTTGGCAGCTAACAAAATTAGCGTTATCTTGATTTCTCAGGCTTCTTCTGAGCATTCAATCTGTTTTGCGGTCGACCCAAAAGCAGCTTATGGAGTGAAAGAAATTTTGGAAGAAGGGTTCTCTACCGAAATCTCACAAGGATTAGTTGATAATATTTCAATCGAACAAAACCTTTCGGTCATTGCCGTAGTGGGTGAAGGTATGAAATCAAGCACGGGTACTTCGGGAAAATTGTTTACAGTACTCGGCAAAAACGGTATCAACGTGGTAGCCACCGCACAAGGCTCCTCGGAGCTTAATATTTCGGTAGTTATCTACAAAAAAGATATTACGAAGGCTCTAAATGCCATTCACGAAACATTTTTTCAAGTTGATGGCTTGACTCTTAACCTATATTTAGTGGGTGCAACTGGCTTAATTGGTAGCACACTTTTAAGACAAATTCAAGAACAAAAAGAGTATTTAAAACAACGCAAAAACCTCAATATCAGACTTGTAGGTATTACAAACACCAAAAAGATGTTGTTGGACGAAGGTGGAATCAGTCTTGAAAATTGGAAAGAAGAATTACTCGAAAAAGGCGAAATTGCCAATATTGGTTCGTTTGTTTCTGATGTGCAAGATTTGAATTTGCCATATAGTGTGTTTGTTGATTGCACAGCCGATAAAAACATTGTGCAGTATTATTACTCACTTTTGAGCAGTAGTGTATCCATCGTTACGCCAAATAAAGTGGCCAATTCGGGTAGATATGAGCAGTACTATATGCTTCAAAAAGCCGCTCAAAAACACGGTGTAAAGTTCTTATACGAAACTAATGTTGGAGCAGGTTTACCAATTATCAATACGCTACAAGGCTTGATAACGAGTGGAGATAAAATCAATAAAATTGAGGCCGTTCTTTCGGGTACATTAGCTTATATCTTCAATAACTTTAAAGTAGGTGATAGATTTGTGGATGTTGTGAAAGAAGCCAAAGAAAAAGGCTATACCGAACCCGACCCAAGAGATGATTTGAGCGGACAAGACGTGGCACGTAAAATCTTGATATTATCTCGTGAAGCAGGTTTAAAACTTGAGCCAGAAGACGTAAAGATTATTAACTTATTGAATGATGCGTGCTTGAATGCACCGAGTGTTGATGCGTTTTTTGAAGAACTCGAAAAAGATAATGACCGTTTTGAGAAACTATTGCAAGATGCCCAAGCTAACGACGAAGTGCTTCGTTTCATTGCAACACTCGACAGCGACAATAAAGCAAGTATTGGCCTAAAAACAGTTGGACGTTCACATCCATTCTTTAATTTGGCTGGTTCTGAAAATATTATTTCGTTCACAACCGAACGCTACAAATACAACCCATTGGTAGTAAAAGGCCCAGGTGCGGGAGCAGAAGTAACAGCATCAGGTGTTTTTGCCGATATTATGAGTATTAGTAGTTTTTTGGTGTAAAAGGCTCTGCCTTTTAAAATTCTAATAGAAGATAATAAAACTATATACTATTTTACATATTGCAATATAGCACTCATTAAAATGGGTGACTATGAGAACAACGGATAGTAAAAGTATATTTTTAAATTTAAGTCGAAAAAGGAAAGAAAATATTCCTTTGTTTTCTTAGGCGGCGAATTTATTCGCTGAGTATATCAAAAAGTATATGACTCTAAGACATATTTCATTACGGTCAGTTGAAACTTACGGTAATGAAATATGTTTTGCTAAAGCCCAATATTATATGTCACTTTGCTCCTAACTTACTTCTTCACAAACTTCAAGGAAGCAGAATTTAAGCAATAACGTAAACCCGTAGGTTTAGGGCCATCATCAAAAACATGCCCTAAATGGCCTTTGCAACGATTGCAAACAACTTCAGTACGTACCATTCCGTAGGCATTATCCGAGCGTTCTTCTACATTACATTCATTGATTGGTTTCCAAAAACTTGGCCAACCAGTTCCTGATTCAAACTTGGTATCTGAGCTGAAAAGTTCTAAGTCACAACCAATACATTTGTACATCCCTTTTTCGTGGTTGTCCCAATAAATACCTGTAAAAGCCCTCTCGGTGCCTGCTTTTCTGGTTACATAGTATTGCTCTTGACTCAGTTGCTTTTTCCATTCAGCATCTGTCTTCTTTACCTCAACAATTTTGCAATCGGCTTTTTTTGATTTTCCATTTTGTGAATAACTCTGACAAGCCAACAACACAAATGACAGTAATAACAACATTATTTTTTTCATAATCTTTCTAATGTTTTGAGATGATTTGTATTAACTACGATTAAAGTATCAAAAAAGTTTTAAAAAACTACGTATTTGGCATCATTTTCTCGTTGTAATTCTGAAAAAACAATATCCGTGCTATACTACAAAAAATACCAAACGTATATCTTTGTCATGGTTTGCATGATAAGTATTTGTTCTTGTAAGATTTCTCGGAGTAAAGCTCCCGAAACTACGCCCATTCGCGAAAATAGTTATACAAAGAAAATCATCGCTATTGCTCGAAACTACACTGGAGTTCCTTATAAAAGTGGCGGAAATGACGAAAAAGGGCTGGATTGTTCGGGTTTACTCTGCATAACTTTCAAAGAAATTGGAGTTAAATTACCAAGAATTTCGTGGCAACAAGCTGAATACTTTCCTGCAATTAACTTACCGAATATTCAAAAAGGTGATTTGGTTTTCTTCGTAACAGTGGGGAATAATATCAGCCATTCGGGAATTGTAACCGAAGTGAAAAACGAAAACGATATTCGTTTTATTCATGCTTCTTCAAGCAAGGGAGTAATTGAAGATAATATGATGACTAACTATTGGAAAGCTCGCTTCGCCCGAGTTTGTCGCCCAAAATACACCGAATTGGCGAAGCAATAATTTTCTACCTACCAAATAAGCTATTTTGCCTATTTTTACGTTCTTATAAATAAAGTCAAAGCAGTAAACGTTTCGCACGAAGGTATGAGAAAATTTTGTTTATTAACCATTGGATTGATTATCAGCAATTTAGCTATTTCGCAGTCGCAATATTTTGGACAAAATAAACCTCGTTATAAAACCTTCGGATTTAAAGTACTGCAAAGCCCCCACTTCGAGTTATACCATTATTTCAACGACAATAAGATTCCCAACGACATCATCGTTAATAGCGAACACTGGTATAAAATTCATCAAGAAGTTTTCAAACTGGCATTCCTAAAACCAAACCCGCTTATTGTTTACCAAAATCATCCCGATTTTCAAGAAACAACCGCTATTAGTGGTCAAATTGGCGAGGGTACAGGAGGTGTAACTGAAGGGTTTAGAAATAGAGTCGTTATGCCGATGATGTTTTCCAAACGCCAAACCGACCATGTTTTGGGGCATGAATTGGTGCATGCGTTTCAATATCAGTTAATGACTTCGGGGGATTCTACACAGATTGGTAATATTCAGAATCTGCCACTTTTTATGGTTGAAGGCTTGGCAGAATATATGTCTTTAGGGCGAGTTGATGCACATACTGCCATGTGGATGAGGGATGCTGTATTGAGTAATGATATGCCTACAATCAGAGATTTGGTAACAAAAGAATATAAATATTTTCCGTACCGTTGGGGACAAGCTTTTTGGGCATACCTGACTGCCACCTACGGCGATGATATTATTCGTCCACTTTTCCGAGAAACAGCCAAATATGGCATTGAGGCAGCTTTCACGAGAAACCTAAAAACAAGCATTGACAAATTTTCAATAAAGTGGAAACAAGCATTGATTGACACTTACACACCTATGCGAGAAGGTACTTCTATCCAGCCTATTGGCAAAGAAATAGCTTCTCAACGCAATGCGGGTGAGATGAATATTTCACCATCTATTAGCCCCGACGGCAAGTATGTGGCCTATATTTCATCAAAAAATGTGCTTTCACTTGATATTTATATCGTTGAAACGCTTACTGGTAGAATCATTCGTAAAATAGAAAGTAGTTCGTTTGGCTCGCACGTCGATTCGTATAGCTTTCTGGAAACCGCAGGTACGTGGTCGCCCGATGGCCAAAAATTGGCTTTGGTTATTCAAACCAAAGGTAAAAACAAACTCTCAATCATTGACATTGCCAACGGAAATAAAGATGGTTTTGAGTTGAAAGAAGTCGATTCATTTACCAATCCTGCTTGGTCGCCTGATGGAAATTCGATTATAGTTTCTGGACTAATGAATGGCGAAAGCGACTTGTTTTTATATAATTTAAAAGAAAAAACGGTTAAAAACTTAACTAAAGATAGCTTTTCGGATTTACAACCGACGTGGTCGCCCGATGGGGAATGGATTTATTTTGTATCAGATAGAGGAAGTAAAAATATACGTTTAGAAAAAGCAAATAATAATATTTCAAGAATTAATATAGAATCATCGGTCATTGAAAATTTTGACTTTTTCCAAGAAGCAGATAATCTTAATCCTTTGGTAGCACCCAATGGAAAAGCCATTTACTTTTTATCTGATGCCGATGGGTTTAGAAATCTATATCGCTACGATATTATTTCAAAACAAATCGAAAAACTGACAAATTACTTTACAGGTATCAGCGGAATCACGATGTATTCGCCTGCCGTAAGTATTGCTACAAAAACTGGACAGTTGATTTATAACTACTTCCAAAATGGCAAATACAACTTATATTTAGCAAGTTACGGGGCTTTTCAACAACAAATTGTAGGAAACGAAGTCAATAAATCGGCAGCAAATTTAGCAACTCAAAAAGAAGGCCGAGATATTGTTCAGAAAAATTTAGAGAATGACAATCTTGTAGTAAAAGTCTCAGAAAAGAAGTTAAAACTAATAAATTACCAGCCCAAATTTAAATTAGACTATCTTGGCAGTTCGGGCGTTGGTGTTTCAGCCAGTCGTTGGGGAACAGGCTTGGGTGGTGGAGTAGTTGGCCTTTTCAGTGATATGCTCAACCATAATCAGCTGGCGGGAGCTGTTTCTATCAATGGACAAATCCAAGATTTTGGCGGTCAACTGATGTACCTCAATCAAAAGAAGCCTTTTCAATGGGGTGTGACATTTGCACGAATTCCGTACCGTTTTCAAGGCACTTACACTGATAGTACAACAAAAACTGTAAGTTTTTTCAAAAGTAATTATGTAACTGATGCCAAAATTAAATCTTCACTCGGCGTGCCGACCAATGATTCATTGATTGCGAATAAATACCTAATTAATAGACTGGCTATCAACCAGATAGGCTTATTTGCATTCTACCCACTCAATACTAATCAACGAATTGAAGGTGGTATCAATGGAAACTGGTATGGATTTTCGGGCGACGAATACACTGATTACACAACATTTAACCCCGCAAACGGTCAAGCCTACGTGCTAAGTAATAGTAAACGAGAAAGACTTTCACAGTCGTACTTAAAATCACAGGGTTTTAATGCCTTTAGTTTAAGCCAATTATATGTAGCATTTGTAGGGGATAATACCATTTTTGGTACAACCGCTCCAATCAAAGGGTATCGTTATAGAGTTGAGGCAGGGCGATATTTTGGTTCTACCAGTTATACAAATCTTTTGATTGATGCCCGAAAATATCAATATATAAGACCGTTTACGATTGCTGGAAGATTTCTATACAACGGACGTTTAAATGCCTCCAATCTAAATTATCTCAATCAGATAAACCCACTTTATTTAGGTTTTCCGTGGAATATGCACGGTTTCTATGGAAATGCCTTACAAAAACAACAAAGTTTAGGACTAATTACCCAAGAAGCTCTACAAGGCGAACAACTTCTGGTGACAAATCTTGAGGTTCGACTACCACTAACTGGCCCTAAAAAATTAGCTTTAATTGATTTTGCTTATGTACCGAGCGACCTAAATTTTTTCTTTGATAGTGGCATGGTTTGGTCGGCTGATAGGAAAATCGGGGCAGTGCAAGAATACCAAACTCAAAACGAAACTTCAATCAAATTAAAAGTTGAGCCACTAATCATGACAGGCTTTAGCTTGCGAGTCAATCTGATGGGCTATTTAATCATTGAACCGTATATGGCCGTGCCAATTTATAATAGCAAACGCCAAAATATGGTTTCGGGAGTAAATTTCCTGATTCCTGGCTGGTAATTTTTTCTTTTGTTTATAAACACATAAAGCATATATCACTGAGTTTGTTTACTTTTTTGCTTGTTTCTTTATAATCATTTCACCTCTTCGAGGTTTTAAATAATCAGATTTTAATTGAATCCCTGAAAATATATTATCATAACCAGATATTTCATGTAATCAGCAGAATTCCGAGGAGATGGTATTATTATAGAAACGGGTCTGAGATATTCAACACAATCCCGAAGGTGTGATGTAACTATTTAT
>JALQYE010000123.1:7995-12869 GCA_023254245.1 Emticicia sp. | reverse complement strand
AACGATTGATGTAGGCCATGAAACCATAAAAAAGCCCAACTCTCAATTCAGAAAGTTGGGCTAACTGTTTTTTTAGGAGCAATCAAAGTTTCGGTAGGGCATTCTTAAATACCTCTTTGTATGTACCTATTTTGTATTGCTCAAAAGGCTCTTTTTTATTATAATCTCCGCCTAAATACGTAACTATTTCGTGAAATGCTTTTGCATTTAAGTAACCTGGTAGTGGTTGAATCATATTATACTGAGCATCCAGAAAAACGGTAGTCGGATAACTCATTTTTCCCTGTAAGAGGGCTATCGCAGCCTGATTTGCTCCACTGCTGGCATCAAACGTATATTTTGTATTACCAATGATTATATCTTGTTTCGACTCAGCATCGAGTTTTACCATATAAAAGTTCTTATTCAGATAATCAATCACTTCTGGGTTTGTATAGGTTTCTCTATCCATCACTTTACACCAACCACACCATGCGGTATAAACATCGACGATTGTTTTGCGAGGCTCTTTCTGCGTGCGTGCATATGCTTCTTGAATCGTAAGCCACTCTACTTCTTTCTTGGCAGAAGTTGTTTTTTGCTGGGCAAAAACTCCACTTGATAAGCTAATGAATGCTATAAAAATGTATATCTTTCTCATTTCTTGATTTTTATGTTAAAAACGGTTTTACTTAAATGTTTATTATAGGAGGTCTATAACACACTAAATTGCAAAAACTATACCGAAAAATCAAAATTTTATTTGTGCGTGAAAATCGGATATTTCGCCGAAACCAATAGCCCAAGCGTTGATAAATTTACCTTTCCGAAACCAACGTGTGCGATTGGAATTTTGAAAAATGGCTCGGCTTGGATACTCAGCTTCCGGAATAGTTGGTATTCATAACCCACTGAAAAATTCAAAACCCCTAAATAGTAAGTTCCTGTTTTACCTTGCCAAGTTTTCCACTTAATTTTTGGGTCGTTGGGGTTTTCGTAGTTGTAAACATATTTTTCGTTGAGCATGATGTAACTCGTGGCCCCGAAACTTACAAACCAACGAGAAAGCGGTTTCTGGCTGATGTCGTATCTGACATTAAGCGGAATATCGAGCATCTTACAAGTGGCATTGATATCGATGAGTTTGGGTGGTGAAGGCCAGTTAGGCGGCCATTCGTATGATTCTGGATAAGCATCGTAATACTTCATTGAGCGAAGCACGCCACTTTGTACACTCAATCGTTTATTGAAGCGATATTCCAAAAGTAGAGCCGAATTGCTACCCAATTTCGTGAGCTCGTCGGTAGTGACCAAACTTAAATCTGGAGAAATACCAACTCTTAGATACAAGCCTTTCTGAAACGACTGAGGCGTGCTCTTCGGCACAATTGGTGCTTGCGGTTGCGTATTTTCAAGCGTAACTACTGGTAAAAGTATACTCGATTTAATAAATGTACCTTTTGGTGCCAGTAAATCAAGGTTTTTAAGAGCTAAACGATTTGCTTCGATAATAGTCCCCGTCGGAATAGCTATATCATTACTCACAATGCTGTTGCCTTGTGCCAAAGTATTTACCCTTTCATTAGTATTTGCTGAAGGAATATTCTCTGTGCTGCGTTGTTGATTTTTCGCTCCTTCAGTTTTTATTAACTCAGTGTTGCTGCTTGAATATATCGCTTTTTCAGTAACATTGCTTTTCTCCAATTTTTCTGTTGATTTTCTCGTAATAACCACCGAAGAACTACTATTTTTTGTCGCAACTTCTTTGACCAATGCTGTGCGTTTTTTGGTATTCACAATAGCGTTTTTGGCGATAGCATTCTCAGAAACAATCGTTTTGTCAATGCCTCTATTTTTTTCTAAATTATCCGTATTTTCGGTTGGTAATGTTGAAGTTCTGTTCGCTGTTATGCTTTTTTTATCGGTTTTTGATGTATTTTCGACTGTTGTATTACTTGTGTTATTTTCTTCTGTTTTTGTTGTTTCGTCTTTACTTAAAATATCTGTATCTACTTTGTCTGTTGCTACATATTTTTTTGAATCAGTATTTCTTGTTTCATTTTTGGAAGCTCGGCTGGCACTATCCGTAGCTTCGCTCGATTGGTTGGTTGAAGATTTTATTGAGTAATACCCTCCAACGAAAACTAACAAACCAATCAAAAGTAACAAACTTCGCTTGGGCCAAGGACTTGCACCTCGGCCACTTGATGGCGGTGGTGCAACCGCATCAAGCTTTTGGCTCATTTTTGTCCATGAGTCGGGGTCAAAGTCAAAATCCATTTTCTCAGCTGATTCTCTGAAAAGATGGTCTAACTCGTCGTCTGACATTTCATGTTTGTTTATGTTCATTTAATATAAAGTGGTTAATTGTCTTTGAAGTTTGGGCTTGGTAAAGCTTTTTCTTCAAGCAAAATCATTTTTCTCAGAGCTTCTCTTGCTCGTGAAAGATTTGATTTTGATGTTCCAACAGAGATTCCGAGTTGATTACTTATTTCCTCGTGCGAAAAACCATCAATAACGAAAAGATTAAATACCATTTTATACCCAGACGGAAGCCGTTGGACAAGACCGATGATTTCTTCGTGATTGAGTTGGCTTAGAGGACTGCTATCATTTGAAGAAACCTCATACGCTTCTTCAATGTTTTCGTGGAAATAATGTTTTTGCTGACTCCGATAAAAATCCAAAGCAGTATTGACGATGATTCGCCTAAACCATGCTTTGAAAGGAAACTTTGAATCGTATTGGTCTCCTTTAGTAAAAATCTTCAAGAAACCATCATTTACGATTTCCAGAGCTTCGTCACGGCTCTGAGTATATCGCATACATACGCCCATAGCAAACCCATAGAACTGCCGATAGAGTTTTTCTTGACTCTTGCGGTCGCCTCTCACGCTTTTATAGAGGAGTTCTTCAGGGGTTTCATTTGGCAGATTATTCGCCATGGAGTAGTTACGTACGTGTTAGCTAAATGGTTGCGTAAAATAGGTTAATTTATATCAATATTAGTCAAAAAACATCAAATAAGCAAAGTAGCCCCAAAATTTGAGATTGACTTATACTTAAGATAGTTTATATTTGATAAATAATGAAAGCTTTTTTATAATGACGGAATATTTAGATTTAATGCTGCGAGCAAGTGCAGTATATGTTTTTATAGTAGTGGCTATCAGGCTTTTTGGTAAGAAAGAGTTATCCCAGCTTTCGGTGGTTGATTTGGTGTTTATCTTGCTGATAAGTAATGCCGTGCAGAATGCTATGGTTGGGCCAAACACATCGCTTTTGGGTGGTTTGGTAGCGGCTGGAACCCTCTTTTTGATAAATTTTATTCTGAAAAAACTTATTTTTCGTTTCAAGCCCATCGAAAAAATTATTGAAGGCGAACCAATTATGCTGATTTATGAAGGTAAAATCCAGTATCAAAACGTAAAACAAGCGGGCTTCACGATGCAAGAATTGGATGCTGCCGTACGAGAGCACGGAGTAGATAGTATAGAGAAAGTAAATTTAGCAATGCTTGAAGTTGATGGAAATATTAGTGTTTTATCGGAGGATTTTAAAGCAAAAACCCGCAAAAAGCGGGTTCATAAGACTTTGGGAGATGTGCAGTAATTATCAAAAAAATAGCTTTTGTGCTTCTGCTTTCAATGTCCTGAGGGCATCGGCGGTTGGTTGCTGATTTTCGTTGATTACTTTTTCAAAGATTTTTTTTGAGAGATTTATAGAAGTTGCATCGGGCGAAACCTCTGAAGCCGATGTGTTAATTAGAGTTACTACGTCATTCATAGCACCACGGATTTTCTCCCAAGATTCGTGCGAAATATATACTTGTTGAGCAAGATTATGATTAAACTCTTCTCTGATTTCTTGTAATAAAACTCGCTGATAATCAATGGCTTGTGTGTCGGTGCTTCCGAGTCTGATAAGCAAATTGGCAGGAGTTATTCGCTCCAAAAAGAGTGTCATACGCTCGTAGGCTTGTAGGCGAATGGGCGTGGTTATTTCAATGGTTTTTTGTTTGATTTCTACTTCTTTCTGCTCAAATTGCTTTTGTAGAAAAATCTGAATCGTTAGATACATTCCGTATAAAACGGCCGCTGCTGGAATCAATATTTTTAGTAATTCGACGATAGCTTGCATGTTTTTAATTTTGTTCATTACAAAAGTAAGCTAAGTGAATGGTGCTTCAAAATCTTTTTAAGGAAGACTTCGCTTGAAGCGAAGTCTTCCTTTGAATTTCCTTATATATTTGCAGTATGGTAAGTTTTACAGAAATAGCACGAACAGAAATTTTAAAAACCCTCAATTCGCCTCAAATCCCCGATGGCTATGCTCTGAGAGTAGGTTTGAAGGGCGGAGCTTGCTCAGCAACATACCTTTTGGGGCTTGATAAAGCTGCCGAAAACGATGAACTTTATGAAGTTGAGGGCGTAAAAGTGCTGATTGATAAGCGTCATTTGATGTATTTGATTGGTGTAAAAATTGATTATGCCGAAACAGATTCAGGAATGGGCTTCACGATTGAGAAAGGATAGCTCTTCTTCTGAGAAAAGATTTATTACTGTCTTTACAAATCGTAAATCCGAAATCGTAAATTTTTTGATTGTCTTTGGCATGGTTTTCGATAAATAAGAATGGTAATAATTTATCAAAAAAAAGCTTTGGAGTTTCTTAAAAAACATATTTTCCTAATTCTTTCTGTAGTATTGTTTGGAGGAGCCGCACTAAACTTTTTCATTTTTGAGAAAGATGCACCAGGGGCTTCTGAGCAACATTATATATCTTCGATTAGGAATAGGGTGAAGTCGAAGATTTTGGTGTCGAAAGATGAATTGGTGAATGTCGCAACGCAATATCAAAAAACTTCAGGGAATGCCTTTTTGAGTCTTGAAAAA
>JALQYE010000123.1:0-7895 GCA_023254245.1 Emticicia sp. | reverse complement strand
TTTATTTTATTGATGTTCTATTTATTTTTTGTGCGTTTGGTGATGCTGGCTAATAGCATTCCGTTTATTTTCTATGAGTCGAGCTTGTTTAATCCTAAGTTTCTAACTGTCAATGAATTAGCTCCATCGTTGGGCGATGTGTTGCTCAATTCTATCGTTATTTTCATACTGGTTGTGTATTTGGTGCAGAGTTTTTATCGCTCAACACTTTATTATAAATTATTCAAAGCCCCGAAGGTTTTCCAAAGCATAGTTTCGGTTTCGTTAGTAGTGCTTTCGGTAGTTTTTACGTTTGTTTGTTACAGGAATCTTTGTAATATCTACGAAAAATCGCAGTTTAGTCTTGACCTTGCCCTAAGCATTTCGTTTTCGTCTTTGAAGGTGGCTACATTGGCATTTTATCTACTATTGTCGGTAATATTTTTCTTGGTAATACATTTATTGAGTAGCTTATTTTTAAGACTCAATAAAAACGTGAAAGATGGTGTTATAAAATGGTTAATTGGACAGGTAATTGGCTTAGTGTTAATTACGGTGCTTGAGCAATTTAAGTGGATTTATGTACTGACTGGCTTGTATTTCTTGTTAGTTTATATCTACAAATACCCACGTTTTCTGTACAGTTTCAAATATAAAACCACCATTTACTTCTTTACGGGAGCTTTTGTGTTTGCTTTGATTGCGATGTATGTGATTCGAGCAGAAGAGCAGAAAAAAGACTATTTTGATAAGCAGAATTTTGGACAAAAATATTTGGCCGAAAACGATTTATTGGGCGAAGGATTATTGACAAGAGTAATTCAAACAGTGGGACAGGATACCGCAATCAGACAAGCAATTACTCGCCAAACGCTCGCACGTGAACAAACGCAGCAATTGGTTAAGAGCAAGCACCTTGATTTGTACTTCGACCGCTACGACACAGAGGTGTTGGCCTTTGACCGCAACGGGAATTCGCTTGATATTACCGAAGGGTCGAAGAATCTATCTTTTTATGAGGAAACCTTCAAGCAGCCTTCTTACAAAACATCAAATCCTTCGGTGTTTTTTATCAATGATGTAGGTAATAACTTCATTAAGCAATATTTGGCTTTTATTCCGATTCAAGAAAATTCGAGTTTGGTAGGTTATGTAGTGCTTGATTTAAAACTCCGTGACGAATTTGCACAGAGTGTTTATCCTGAATTATTATTGGATAAAAAATTTACGCAGACACCCGACACAAAAAATTATAGTTATGCCATTTTTGATAAAACCAATCATTTGATTTTCAGTTCGGGAAGCTATAACTACGTAAGGAAATTGCCAGCAAGTATTTTGTCGGATTCGACATTGTACGAAAGAGGTATCGAATTAAATGATTTTAAGCACGTTGGAAAAATTGGTCAAAATGGACGAAAAATTGTTATCTCGGCCAAATACCAAGCATGGCGAAACCTGTTTTCTAATTTCTCGTTTTTGTTTTTGCTTTCGGTGCTTTTCATTATTGTTGTTATGATTTTGTATGCGATTCGTTACGGCTTAAAGAATCTTAACGTCAATTTCGCTACCAAAATCCAGCTTTATATCAATGCCGCATTTCTATTGCCGCTCTTGTTAGTAATAATTATTACGTTGAGCGTCATAGATTCTACGTTTATCAGCAATCAAGAAAAAGGCTATCTTGACAACACCAAAAATATTACATCGACGGTTCAGCTTCAGCTCGAAAGTTTTATTCAAAAACGTATGAGTAGGGCGTTTTTGGAGCAAGAAATTAATGATTTGGCTCGTGATACGAAGCTCGATATTAATTTCTATAGCCTTGATGGAAAGTTAGATTTAACAACTCGCCCGTTGGTTTATGAATACGGGTTACTTTCGAATTTTATTAATCCAGAAGCGTATCATAGAATTATTGAAGAAAAAGAGAACGAAGCCTTACTGTCAGAGTCACTCGGAAGTTTGAATTACAAGACCGCCTACATGAGCATCAAAGGGCATGACAGCAAGCCAATTGGCGTAATCGGAATTCCGTTTTTTGATGCAAAACCAACACTCGACCGACAAGTAACCGATGTTGTGGCTTCAATCTTGAGTGTTTTTGCGTGGTTATTCTTGATTTTATTGATTTTATCGTATTTCGCCTCAAATATTCTGACAAATCCGCTTCGATTGGTTGCTCAGAAGCTAAAGAAAACCAATCTGGATAAGCTAAATGACCGCTTAGAGTGGAATTCGGACGATGAAATTGGTATTTTGATGCGTGAGTATAATAAGATGTTGAAGAAATTGGAGGAAAGTAAAGTGGCACTTTCGATGAGCGAAAAACAAACGGCATGGCGAGAAATGGCTAAGCAAGTGGCTCATGAAATCAAGAATCCGCTAACACCAATGAAGCTCTCGATTCAGCAATTACAGCGTACGATTGTGGTTGATAATCCGAAAACCAAAGAACGTATTGCCCGAGCCTTAAACTCACTTACTGAGCAGATTGATAATATCAGCGAAATTGCCAATTCGTTTTCAGAGTTTGCCAAAATGCCCGTGCCACGCAATGAGGTTTTCGACCTCGTGCCATTGATTCAGAAGTCGGCTGATTTATATGCTGAAGATGAACGAATTTCGCTCAATGCCTACATTAAAGAAAAAGAAGCATGGGTAGTAGGCGACCGCCAATTTATGAGTCGTGTAATTACGAATTTGATTATCAATGGAATACAGTCAGTACCGAAAGAAAAACGTGCCATTATTAACCTTCGTCTGTACCGCAACGAAGATGATAATATTGCTATCATCGAAATTCAAGATAATGGTTCGGGGATTCCAGAAAATATTCGTCAGCGAGTATTTATACCAAACTTTACGACTAAAGTCGGTGGTTCGGGACTTGGTTTGGCAATGGCCCGTAGGGGAGTAGAGCACGCAGGTGGTAATATTTGGTTCGAGACAGAAACCGACCGAGGTACGACTTTCTTTATTGATTTACCGCTGGCGATTAGATAGTACTAAGCTTTTTGGAAATTATTCATACAAAAAAGGCTCTCCCGAATATTTCGGGAGAGCCTTTTTACATTTATCGAGATTTATCACTTCAATGAATTTATCCAAGCAGCAATCTTCAAGGCATCGACCTTTGGTACTTGTGGCATTGGAGCCATTTCGGTGGCGTATTCTGGCCAGTTTTTAGGTTGTGGCTTATAGATAAGTTCTACGATTTTTTCGTTTGAATACTTTCTTTTAGCTACATCTTTAAACGCTGGTCCAACCATGCGTTTGTCAGCTTGGTGGCAAGCCACGCACGTATGTTTCTGCAATAATGGTTTTATTTCTTCAAAGGTTGGTGCTTTGGCTGCGGCTGTTTTCTTAGCATTTACATCATCGGGAGTTGTTAGTTTTACCTCAGCTGTTGCCGTAGCATTTACTTTCATATTAGCTGGGCGTGGGATATAGCTACTCATCTTTTCTCCGCTCGGAATATTATTGAGTGTATAAAATGCCAAACCGTGTAGAAGTGTTTTGCCATCCGTATCTTTTACACCATCGGCTTTTAGTTCGTGAATGTAATGCTCACGTAAGCCATCTACCAATAATCTTACTTTCATGCCATCGTCTGATATTTTTAAGCCTTTTATGGTCAAAAATTTCTCGTCAACGGTTGGACTACCATAAACGGGTTGGTATTTGTAAATGAAACTACGGATTTGATAGTTCTTGAAATCTGTAGCCGTTGCTTTATTGACAGGCTTCGTAAATTCAACCTCAAAACCATCGGGTGTAGCCTTCATGGTTTTCATTTCAAAAGGCATTTTACCTGTCCAAACTAAGCGTTCGATACCCGCAGTTGTTGTACCTGCCGAACCCCACCCACGGTTGGTTTCGCCCACAAACATTGAGCCGTCGTTGCCAAAAACCATGCGGAGTGTTCCCGACTGAAAGCCGTCTTTAAAAGGGAATGCCGCACCTTGATATTCACCATTTACTTTTTCGATAAAAACACGTGTCAGATTACTTTTACCTTGGTCGCCCACAAAAAGCTGCCCTGCAAATGGGCCAAAAGCACCATTAGTTTCGTCTTTGATAATTTCAGAAGTAGAAATTCCCAAAACTCCGTGAGGTAACCAAACCGCTGGTAATTTCAGTTCGGGAATATCTTTTTTCATCTCAAAAAGATATTTACCACGCTCAGTTTCGATATTTTCAGGCTTGATATAATACCCATTGGCATCTTTGACTTTACGAGGGTCGATTTTAGCGTAAAGTTGTTCGGTTGTGAGTTTTACTGGTGAGTTTAGCTCACTCGTCCAACGCAAACCTGCTGGATGCCCCATAAAATCGCCTTTGTTTACTTGAGTAATGAAGCCTGAACCCATCCAATCACCTTGATTATCGCCGTACCAAAATTCACCGTCAATTGCACCAATTCCGCAAGGAGAACGCATTCCCGTTGCATAAGGCTCTACTTTTCCATCTTCCGAAATCTTCATTGCCCAACCTCTACCTGGTCGGCGGCTTTCGCCTCTCCACCATTCTTCATCACCGAAAGCTACGTTACCAGTAATAATCATTGAGCCATCTGGCATCAGTTTAGGTCCAAAAGTATATTCGTGGTAGTGTCCCGAAATAGGTAGGTTAGCTACTGTTTCGTAAGAGTCTGCACGGCCATCGCCATTTTTGTCGGTCAATTTAGTGAGTTCGCCACGTTGGGCACAATAAAATGACCCATTTTTATAAACTAAACCTAAGATTTCGTGCAGACCACTCGCAAATTTGCGGTAATACGGAGCCGTACCAACATTCATGTAGGCGTTATTAATAATCCAAATATCGCCACGACGAGTAGCCAAAGCCACATCGCCCGAAGGCATGGTTGTGATACCACCCACTTCCAAAAGCATTCCTTCAGGAACGGGCAGTGTCATGATGCGATAATACTCATTTTCGGCCGTATTTTGGGCAAATACAGGCGAAAATGTCAGTAAAAAAATAAATATTTTTATGATATTTTTCATTTGAATTCTTTTTAAGTTTTTAGAGACGCCTCAATTTTACCAAATAATCGAATAAGTTATTTTCTCACCTGCTGGAAGCACCAACTCTTTCATTCCTGCCGACTCACGTATGCTTGGCGTGCCTTCGATTACTTTTATGTAATAGCTATTTTCGCCAATGATAAACAAACCATCGTTCGCTTTCGTGATAGTTTTTGCAACCGCCAATCTCGCATAAAGATTTGCGGCTGAACCTTTTACGGTAATTTCACGCTTAAACAATTTCCCGTCTTCGCTTGGTGTGGTTTTATCCGAAACGTTTACGCCTGCGTAGTCGTACTTAAACGTTGGTTGGCCTGCTTCATCTAACTCATAGCCACGTGGGCGATAAGACGCATCTAAGTCTCCCCATGCAGCGGTTGCAGTATTCAGTACATTCAAAAGAGGGGCATCGCCGAGTGAAGTCAAACTTCCCATTGGTTTTGAGCTACCATCACCACGGTCATTCCACATTGGGGTTGTATTCAAGAAACCACCTTTCCAAATCTGAAATAATGCTCCGTTGTCTAAATCGTAGGTATAATGTATGTTCTCTTTGTTTCCTACAGAAACAGCGTGTACAATTCGCTTGCCTTTTTCGCCTTCACGAATATCCATGAACGAACGGAAAACTACAGGTTCGGTAGTTGGATTGAGCATAATTGGTGAAGTTGGATTAGCCACCAACGTAGAATTTGAATAATGAAGTGCCTGTTTACGAATCGTTGCCGACTCGGCATAAAGCCCCAAAGCAGGTGCTAACCAACCATCGGCTTTCCAATAATACATTTCAAAATCCATATCGCCCGCTGGGAGGTCAATCGTTGCTTGGCGACTTTCGCCCGAATTTAACCAACCATTCTTGAAAGCATCAATTCCGTTGATTTTCATTTGGGTATTTCCACCATGAACGGCTGTGAAAGTGTATTTTCCAGCATCTGGCACATTGATTTTACCGATGTATTTTACAGCAAATTCATTTTCAGCATTGCTTACATTCCAGTTTAGAAGGGCAACATTTCCGCTGGTTTCGGGTTTGATTTTCTCAATATCAGCTACTGTACGAAAATTTCCTTTGTAAACACCAAATTTCAAATCTTTGAAAGTAAGAGCTTTTTGATTGAAACTTTTGTAGGTAATATTACGAAAAGCCACATTGCCGTGGTCGCCTTGAAAACGCAATGGGCCTTGAGCCACTTCGTTATCAACCAATGCTCCACGAGTTGGGCCTGTGATTTCTACGTTTTCGTGAATCAAAACACCATTCAAGATGATTGACAAAATCTTGGCATTACTGATTTTCTTGCCTGAGGCATCGAATCGTGGTGCTTGAAACGAAATCTTAATATTTTGCCATAAACCTGGGGCCTTGGCTACATTTAAGCGTGGTGCAATACCTTGATAACCTTTCGAGCCTTCAGGTTTTGATTCGTCCCAACGCTCGTAAATTCCACCAACATCTCCAAATTTCGGATTTTTCTTTCCCCAACTATCATTCAACTGAATTTCATAACGACCTTGTAGGTAAATACCCGAATTAGAGCCTTTTGCCATCATAAAATCAAGGTCAAGGTCTAAATCTCCGTGTTCCATTACGGTCACAATATCTTTTTCGATGCCATATTTCCCGATTTCGTGTTTACAAGATAAAATGCCTGTGCCTGCTTCGGTTGTTGTAATATTGGTTTGGTCGATACTTGCCGTGATACCACCCACAATACTCCAATTTTCTTTGATGGGTCTGAAAGCCGACATATCATTAAGTGGAAGCACTTGTTGGGCGTAAGTTGTACTTGCCCAAAGGCTACAAAAAATGATTTTTTTAATGAAGTTTTTCGTCATTATTATGATATTAAGGTTAAGAAAACAAAGATAGAAGCAAAAAGTGAATTGAAACAGAGTTTTTAAAAAATTTTAATATTTCAAGAAAAGCAATATTGTCTTATGTTTTGTCGTAAACTTGCAGGAGAAAAAGCCCCACCCAACCCTCCCCAATAGGGAGGGCTTAACTAAAGGTACATGAAATCTAATCGTATTATTCTTATTTTAATATTTTTTGGCATCGGGTATTTCCTTTATTTCAAAGAAAAGTCAGGGCCGATTGGGAATTTTTGGAAAGTGATAACTGGTGTTTTTGAATCGAAAAGCTCAAAAACAGAAGAGAAAAACCCATATAAAGCACCCGAACCTGACACCGAAGCTACTGCGACAAAAGATGATAAAACCTACGACGACGTAGCAACGGCAACCAATAAGAAAAGTGAACAAAAAAGTGAAGACAAAGAAGATGATTCGTCGATTTTTGATAAGATAAAAGACAAAGTTTTTAATACCGATACGCAGGAAGAAAGCAGCGATAATGGCGAAATTCCTGATTTTGCATTTCCTGCTATTCGTAAAGGTGATGAAATCATTAAACACAAAAATTATACACTTCGCTACGAAGAAGACTACGAAGTACCTGCTTGGGTAGTGCATAAACTTCGTGGTGAATATACTCGCGGAACGGCCAGTCGAGGCGATAACCAATTTATTCCCGACCGCAAAGTAAAGGATAATTCGGCTCTCTCGGGCGATTATAGCAGCACTGGCTACGACCGTGGACACATGGTGCCTGCGGGCGATTTTAAATGCTGCCAAGAATTAATGACCGAAACTTTTTATATGAGTAATATTGCTCCGCAAGTGCCTGACTTTAATCGTGGAATATGGGAGAATATTGAAAGTAGAATCAGAGGTTGGTCTGTGCGAGACGAAGAATTATTTATCGTTACGGGGCCAGTGCTACGAAAAGGCTTACCTACCATTGGCCGCTATAATAATGTGGCTGTACCCGAGTTTTTTTATAAGCTGGTGTTGTTTTATCAGCCAAAATCGGGCAAGAAG
>JALQYE010000122.1 GCA_023254245.1 Emticicia sp. | reverse complement strand
CTTAAATCAGGGCATGAGTTTACCCAAAACTTTTTTGGAACAGCAATTTGGTAAAATTGACCGACCGACGCTTTCTTATGAGGGCGTGGTAGAGCGTTATTTGGGCGTTTTGAGTACGGGCGTAACAGCACGTGGCGGATTTTTGCCACAAATTCCCGAAAATCCATCAAAAGAACTGCTGGTAAGTAGTTTTGCGAAGCATCACCAAACTTTAGCTGATTTCCTGAATGATTGGTCGGAGGCGGAATTGGACGAATATTGCATCAAGCATCCTGTGCTTAAAAATCTTACTATCAGAGAGTTTTATTATTTTATGCACTACCATATTTTGCATCATCGGAAAGCGATTTTGCGATACGCTGAAATTAATTGATTGACGAAACCTGCGAGAGATTGCAGGTTTTTGTTTGAGGGCTGGGTGGGTTTTGCTACCAAGAATAAATGTAAATCTATTTTTAATTATATTGCACTCAATTTAATGGATACTTCCACGTTTCACTTCCAACAAAATTTGCATTTATGAAATTGCTAAAACCCATTCTATTCTTTGTTTATCTCTTTCCTTTCATTACGGCCTGTGGACAGGGGGCTAATAAAACTTTTACGCGTGAAGATTCGCTTCGTGGAAGAATTACGCCCGAGCGTGAATGGTGGGATTTGAAATATTACGAACTTCGAGTAAAAGTAAATCCAATCGAAAAAGCGATTGCAGGCAACACAACTGTATTTTATGAGGTTTTGAAGCCTTATCAAACTATTCAAATTGACCTTCAGCCGCCTTTGCAGATTGAGAAAGTTACGCAAGATAGACAAGAACTTTCGTTCAAAAAAGATGGAGCCAATGCCTACATGATTACGTTGAAAAAAAGCCAAGTAAAAGGTAAAAATGAATCAATCGTAATCACATATTCGGGAAAACCGATTGTAGCGAAGCGTCCACCTTGGGATGGTGGTTTTCAGTGGGTAAAAGATAAAGCGGGTAATGATTTTGTAGCTACTTCGTGCCAGGGATTAGGTTCGAGTGCATGGTGGCCGTGTAAAGACCACATGTATGACGAATGTGACAGTATGCTCGTGAGCATTACCGCACCCAAAGGTCTAATGGATATATCGAATGGGCGATTGAGAAAAACCACAGAGAATGCCGACGGAACGAAGACGTTCGATTGGTTTGTGAAAAACCCTATCAATAATTATGGGGTGAATGTCAATATTGGCAATTATGTACATTTTGGCGAAATCTACGATGGCGAGAAAGGCAAACTGACGATGGATTATTATGTATTGCCCGAAAATTTGGAGAAAGCTAAAGAACAATTTAAGCAAGCTGGAATGATGATGAAGGCTTTTGAGCATTGGTTTGGGCCATATCCGTTTTATGAAGATGGCTATAAATTGGTAGAAGTGCCGTATTTGGGAATGGAACACCAAAGCTCAGTAACGTACGGAAATAAATACCAAAATGGCTATTTGGGTCGAGATTTATCGGGTACTGGCTGGGGTTTGAAATGGGATTTTATCATCGTTCACGAGTCGGGACATGAGTGGTTTGCCAATAATATTACATACAAAGATGTGGCTGATATGTGGATTCACGAGAGTTTTACGAACTACTCAGAAAGTTTATATACAGAGTATTATTTTGGTAAAAAAGCAGCCTCTGAGTACGTAATAGGCACTCGCAAAGGTATCAGAAATGATGTGCCAATTATTGGTTATTACGATGTAAATAAAAGTGGCTCGGGCGATATGTATCCGAAGGGTGGAAATATGCTTCATACGATTCGCCAGATTCTGAATAATGACGACAAGTGGCGACAAATTCTGAGAGGTTTAAACAAAACTTTTTATCACCAAACCGTTACAACTCAGCAAATTGAAGATTATCTATCGAAAAACGTAGGCCGAGATTTAGATAAAGTTTTTGACCAATATTTGCGTGATATCAGGATTCCAGTTTTGGAATATGCTTTAGAAAATAATAAAATTAGCTACCGTTGGAGCAATTGCGTAGATGGTTTTGATATGCCAGTAAAAGTATCCATCGATGCTGGAAAAGAAGAATTTATTTATCCAACAACCGTTTGGAAAACCATAAAAGGGAAATCAGAACTGAAAGCAGACGAGAATTTTTATATTACCACAAAGGCTGTTAGTAAGTAATCATTCAAAAGGGGCGAGTTTTAAAACTTACCCCTTTTACTTATCTCAAAACCGCCACTTTTCCCACAAAACTCTCAGAACCATCTTCGGCTACGCAGAAAACCATATAAATGGCCGTAGTTGCCCTATTTCCTTCCGAGTTTAGCAAATCCCAAGAGGCAGTACCACCATTCGATTTAGTTTCGTAAATCAATCTTCCTGCGGTATCGGTTATTTTTATTGAAGTGTTTTCACGAAGCCCAGAAACCGTCAGAACTCCTTGAAAATCAGGACGAACTGGATTCGGAAATATTTTTACTGAACTGAAATCTTCATTTGGTTCGGACGAATTGGTGCGGTAGGATAGAAGTCCTTTTTCTGTCAAAACAAAAAGTTCTCCCGAAGTAGAATCAAGGGCTAAATCAATGACGTTTTTTGATGATAACGGACTATTTTCTTCTGTAAAATTTAAAATTTGTTCATCAGCCGAAGCCGAAAAAAGATTTAATCCATTCTTAGTCGCAATCCATTTTCGGTTTCCACCATCAACCACAATTTTATTGATAACTTCTTGCAAAAGTAAACGTCGAGTCTGGAAAAACGGTGTGTAAGCCTCTGAAGCAGTCGTAAAAATATTTCGTGACGTAACTATTACGGCTACACCATTATCTGTACCTACCCAAAGTAAATTATCTTTGTCTAATGTAATCGTATTCACGTTTGATGTTGGTAAACCTCCTGTACCTTTTCCTGCAAAGTAAAAACGAGTTCGATTCGTGGTTGGGTCCGTAACTCGTAGCGTTTGCCCCGAAATTTGCCAACGATAATCATATTGGTCAATTATATCGTTACTATTGCTTGGTAATTGATTGATGTTCAGTATTTTCCATGAATTTTCCTCGAAACTGTTTCCTGCAATGCTTGCGGCATAAATCTTCTTGTTTTGGTAGAAAATAGAAAAAATATCACCTTTTACGCCATTGGGACTATAAGATTTAAAACTTCCCGAAAAATTGCTCAATAGTCCGTTTTCGCCATCAGCAATCCAAGTTTTTCCTTCGGTATCCGTTTCGAGTTCATTCGGAAATACGATAAGATTATCTTTTGGAAATATCTGATTTTTGAAGAGCTGAGAATCATTAATCGGTTTCCAGTTTCCGAAAAACTGTAAATTAGTAGTGGGCGAAAACTTTGCCCCTAAGATTCCGCCAGAAGTACTCGCAAAAATACTGTCACGGGCAAAAGTTATTTGTTTAATGACCACTTTTGTGCCGTTTTTGCCGATATTTTGGTAAGTTTCTTTGATTTCGTTTTTCTTAACATCTAAAACCACTAAGCCAAAATCGGTCGCTAAATAAGCAAAATCACCTCGAAATTCAATCTGATTAATGGTTTTACTATCTTGAATGGCATCGGTTTTTTTGATAAAATCAAGGTTCTGAATTTTATCTGGTAAGCCATCGGAGCTGATGCTCATTAGGTCTAAATTGCCTGTTTCGTAGGCAATAATGAGCGTTTTGAGGTCAGAGCTATATCTGATTTGTGATATATTGGTTTCACTTAAACCATTGAGTTTTGAAAGGGTAGTGGGCTGATTAGCAGCTTTATCAAAGTAGAAAAAGCCATTTTTTGAAAAACAGTAAACCTTATTTTTTTCTACAATTTCTACACCTTTCGCATTAAAATAATCGGAGTGTGTTCGCCAAGTATTGGTTGGGATTTGTGCGAAGATTTGTGAGGTAAAGACAATAAAAAATAGGCATTGTTTGAGTTGAAACAATGCCTTATTTATTTTTGGAAATGCTATATTTTTAAACCTTCTCTTCATTCAAAACCGTTTCAATAATGTATCTTGGGCGTGCTTTTACTTCTTCATAAATTTTGCCCACGTATTCACCAATCAAACCGATGGCAATCATATTTGAACCACTGAAGAATGTCATCGGCAGCACGATAGATGTCCAACCCTGTACGGTAAATCCAAATAGTTTACAGATAAGCACCCAAACCGTGATACCCATAGCAAACACAAAGTTGAAGATACCAAACCAAAGCACGAGTTTCATCGGAACTGTCGAAAATGAAGTAATGCCGTTCCAAGCAAAAATTAGCATTTTTCGAAGCGGATATTTTGATTCTCCTGCTTCACGTTCGAGGCGTTTGTAGTAAACCTTATCACTTTGAAAGCCAATCATCGGAATAATGCCACGAATGAAAAGATTGGTTTCACCGAAGTTTGAAAACTCACTAAGTACTTGATTATCAATTAATCTGAAGTCGGCATGGTTATAAACTGTCGGTACGCCCATGCGTTGCATAAGTTTATAAAACGATTCCGCCGTGAAACGCTTAAAAAATGAATCGGTGCTACGGTCGTTGCGTACGCCATAAACAATCTTAGAGCCTTCTTTGTATTTTTCCAGCATTCCATCAATTGCCCGCAAGTCGTCTTGGAGGTCGGCATCAATCGAAACGTAGCAGTCGAATTGGTTTTTATGGTGCAATAAACCCGCCACTAACGCTGCCTGATGCCCGAAATTCCGTGAAAGTTTCAGTCCAATCACGTTTTCATCTCTTTTGCAGATACTATCGATGATTATCCAAGTTGAGTCACGGCTACCGTCGTTCACAAAACAGATTTTGCTATCAGCCGTAATGGCGTTTCGCTCCTTCAATTCTGAAAAATACATCGACAAGGTGCTATATGTTTTCTCAAGAATTTCTTGCTCATTGTAGCACGGAACAACCAAAAGGAGTTTACACATCTATTTTTGATAGGATTTTGTAAGATTTATGTGGCTGACAGGATTCACAATCTTTCACTTGAAAGATTATTCCCAAAAACCTTCACAAAGTTACGTAAACATCACGTTTACATCAAGAAAAAACCCGTTCCATTCGTGCGGGTAGCCATCGGGTGTAAGAAACAAACAACCGCTATGACCAAAAGTAATACTTTTAGCTCTTTTTCGGTCAGGTATTTTTTAGCAATAGTCAAAGCTAAAAATATAGTGATTAGGCCATAAGAACCACTTCGAGTAGAGTCGAAGGTTGTAAGAGAGCCTACCAACATGGCCAATAAAGCTCCCAAAATGGCCAAAAGTCTGAGCCAATCTTTAGCTATAGAAAGAAACAAAAAAGCCAATAAAATGAGCAACCACCAGCCCTCAAAAACCCACAAAAACTTGAAACCCCAAACGGGCCAACTTCCGCCAAACATTTCGGCAAATTCACCTGGTTTGGTAGTGTCGTGCATACCGAGTTTATCAATCAAATAAAATTTACGAACCGCCCCATAGGCTATCCATGCTGCTATAACTGCCAGCATTTGTGCGTTCAGTTGAATCTTAAACGACTTGTTCTCTTTCCATTGTGGCACAAACCACCACCACAAAAACACCATTGCTGAGCCTACGCCCGCACGCTCATCGCCCCAAAATGCCAACGATAAAAATATAAATATCAACAACGGATTTCGGTAATAAATGGCCAAAAACAGAGCAAAATAGCAGAAAAAGTCGCCGTAAGTGGCAATGTCAATAAAGAATGCCGACCCCATATAGGTAGAAACAATGCCCAAAACTACATAGAAAATAGAGGTTTTATCGGTAATGGTGCGTTCCAGAAAGTTGATGAGCATATACAGAAACACAACGCCCAAAATCAACTGTAAACCGTATAAAACGATACTCACATGGTCAATGTGCAGAAACTTTACAAAAGCTGGCATCGTGAGTCTGAAAGTACGGTTATTCATGCCCGTAAACTCTGGGTAGGTCCAATTATAAGTAATGCTTGCTGCTCGGTCTTTGATGGTTTGGTACAAGAAATACTCTCGTTTTTCTTTAATAACCGTCGTATAAAATTCGCTAAAATGACGAAGAGGAGAAATATTATTAAAAAACGAAAGAAGCATGATACCAACTGCTACCACTACAATTTTCGATTTCCATTTTGGGCCAGATAAAAATGAAGCAATTTTTACTTCAAAACGCTGATATAAATTTTCTGAAAAAGACATTTTTTGAGTTCTGAGTGTTGAGTTCTGAGTTCTGAGTGTGCCTCTTATAGAAGTAAAGGCTTCATAGTCAGGTGTTTATTGTATTTTTTCTTTCAAATAAAAATACAAAGATGCCTATTTATTCAATAATAAGCCAAATAAAATCCCATTGGGATAAAGTAAATTATTAAAAAATGGCTTTCATACCGCTCGGTATGAAACAAACGGAGGAGGGTTTCAAGCATAAAAAAAAGCCCAAGATTAAATCTTAGGCTCGTAGTTTCTTGAATAGCTGAGGATTCTCTCAATCGCCGAGTCTGATGGCGAGAGTTGAATTTTGTCCATGCCAGTTTTGAGGTCGGCACAGTCAAGGTAGAAATCAAGCAAATCTTTATCAAAAAGAAGAGCTTCTTCTACTAAAGAGTTTTCTTGGTTTGATGTTTCATTATACAAATAACGAATCACATCATTCTGCGTGCTGGTAAAGGTTTGTGTCATAAGCGTACGCTGATTTTCCCATCATTTTTCTAAGATTGATGAGAGCATAACGCATTCTCCCTAACGCCGTGTTGATACTCACGCCAGTTGCATCGGCAATTTCTTGGAACGACATGTCATCGTAATGACGCATCACCAAAACCTCACGCTGCTGGTCAGGTAATCGTTTGATTAAATCACGTAAGTGTTCGTGCGATTCACGCTTAATTTGCATAGACTCTATTGAGTCTTCGGCAAATTCGAGGGTGTTAAACACATTGCTTCCGTCTTCAAACACTACGGTCGGGTAGCGTTTCTCTCTACGGAAATAGTCTATCGCAAGGTTATGAGCAATTCGGAGTATCCACGGTAAGAATTTACCCTCCTCATTGTATTTGCCATCACGCAAAACCTCAACTGCTTTAATAAATGTATCTTGAAGCAAGTCTTCGGCTACATATTGGTCTTTTACAACAAGGTAAATCGTGGTATATACTTTTGATTTGTAACGTTGAACAAGCGTAGCAAATGCTTTTTCGTTGCCACGGATATACAATGAAACAAGCTCACTGTCGTTAACTTGGATTTTTCCCATTTCAGTATTTCAATTTAGTTAACGTAGAGCTTTATGCCATATTGTATATCTGTGTTTAAATTGTAGAAGAATTTTTGTTTTGTGTCGAAAGATAGATAAAAATAATGATTCGTGTCAAGTGTTTGAAATAAAAAAAATCGTTAACGGTTTGTTAATATTCCAAATGAAATTTCGTTTTCATCGTTTTGTACAGAATATTAGACAAAAGCTGTATCAATGTTTTTGTCTAATTTGGAAATTGTAAATATCTGATATTCAGATATTTAATTAGCCTTAATCGTACATTGTTTTTTCGGTATCATTTTTGCATTATTACGCAAGTGAAATAAATATAATTATGGAAAAAATGTTTGACTTTACTCGTAATTTTTATCCGAAAGTTAATAAACTTCTCGTAACCAAGCCTTTATGGCCAAGCGAACCTGATTTGAAAGAGGAGATTCTTTCCTCAAAAAATCATATTTTTAATACTAAACTAAACAAAGTAATAATTGTACTTTTTTTAGTTTTTGGTTTTTCTGTTTCTCAGTCTTTTGGGCAGCGTGACCAGATTACGACGCAGGCAGGTGAGAAAATTCGTTGTCGAATTTTAGATGAAACGCCCAACCGTTTTGTGTATGCGTATCTTTCTCCGTCAGGCAAAGTTTTACGGAATGAAATTTTCAAAAATTTAGTTATTGACTTTAAATATAATTTCTATTCGAGCGACATAGTGACTAAAGGAAATAAAATGCCTGATGGCTTAGGTGGAGCGAGGGAGGAAAATGCCGCTACTACTCAGCGGGTAGATACACGTAAGAGTGAGCCTGCTAAAGCGAAGAGCGAATCGAAGAAAAATGATAACAAATCAAATGAAGTAGCAGAATCGGAGTACAAAGCTACTGCTAAGGAATCGTCGTCTAAAAAGGAAACCGAAAAGGTTGCGGATAAACCAAAAGCTACAAATAGTGACCAAAAAACGCCAGTCAAAAAAGAGGACACTAAGCCTAAGAAAGAAGAAGTAGTTGCCAAAAAAGAAGAAAAGGCCGTTGCACCATTGGCTACTCCAAAAGTAGATAACGAATTTAGCAATTTTCTGAAATGGAGAGTGGGAGCAAAGGGGGGCTTTGGTAATATGTTGGCCAAAATTCCTACAACTAATGCTTATGGTTTGTATCAAGAAAAACTTCTTCGTGGGTTTACTTGGGGGGCTGATGTGGCCTATTTTCCTGGAGATAATATAGGTTTTGGCTTGATGTTTAATAATTTTCAAGCAAATAATAAAGCTGATAAAATAGCTTTTCGTAACGAGATTTTGAATAAGCCAGATTCGGGAAGTATCTCGAATAATCGTTCGATTAAATACGTTGGGCCAGTTTTTTATTATCGTAAGAATATTGATTTTAAAACAATGGTAGTGCTGGGGCTTTCGCCTGGCGTTTATTTCTACAAAGATAAAGGCTCGTATAATGATGCTAATTATACATTTAAAGGAATGGATTTTGGGGCATCAGCAACACTCGGGATTGATTTCTTACTCGGAAATGATATTACAGGACGTGATATTATTTTGAGTTTAGAGGCTGGTTACAGCTACGGCAAAATGCGTGCATTAGATTTTGGTGCAGGTGGTGGGGCCATAAACTTAGCTACGCCAATCGACTTGAGCCGTCTTGATTTTACGGTTGGTTTGAGATTTACTCGTTATCCGAAATACTTTAGATTAACGTCTTATTAAAAGTAGAGACGGGGCCGCCCGAGCGATGCAGAGTTAAGAGTGTGTAATAAAACTTCATTCTACACTTTTAACTCTACACTCTTAACAAATAATTCGCCCCAGTGTTTGGGTTTTCATCTCAGTTTCGTTCCATTCCTTTTCGGGGTTTGAGTCGGCTGTTATTCCGCAACCAGCGTAAAGCGTGGCTGTATTTTCTTGCAATTTCATTGTACGTAAATTCACAAAAATATGCGATTCTACTTCTCCTTCGCTCGATTGCATATTTACAGGGCCTAAGAAGCCACTGTAAAATTCACGGTCATAACCTTCATTTGCCAAAATAAACTCCGTTGCGGGTACCTTTGGCATTCCACAGACGGCTGAAGTTGGGTGCAATAAATCAAGCATGACGGTTGCCAGTTGTGGGAAATTGATAGCTACTGTATCAATGATAATATCGGTACGGAGGTGCATCAGATTACCAGCAATAACTGTTTTTGGGCCTTCTTCCTCAAACTCTCTCACCCTTATTCTTTTCAGACAATTAATGATATATCTTGTCACGAATGATTGTTCTTCAATTTCTTTTTGTCTCCATAAGGCTTCGGAGGTTTTAATCAAGTTTCCATCAGCATCATAAGCCGACTGAGTGCCTGCCAGTGCCATCGTGCGGAAAATTCCTTTTGAATCTTGGCTTACAAGTGTTTCAGGCGAAGCTCCTATCCAAACAACACCTAAATGAGGCAACGAAACTGCCGAAACAAATGCTGAAGCATAAGTTTCGCAGAGTTTATCGAAGATGTGGATGATATCAAAATCGGCAGGTAATATTATTTGTTTAGTACGTGAGAGTACTACTTTCTGAAATATCTCACTCTCAATTTCAGCAATTCCTTTTTTTACTAAATCTATAAAATCTTGCTTTGAAGTTTGTTTTACACTTACATTTTTAATTCCGTTTACGAGAGGTTTCTCATGAATACCATTCATGAGCTCAATAAAATGAGGATTAAACGATGAAGGTGTAATAACCTCTTTGATTAATTCGTTTTGAGTTGGCCCATTAACATTGAAGATATAGTGTAAATCTGCTTTCAGAAAGAAAGTTTTATTTCCCTCAGGGTTAACAAAAGGCGAAAAGGCAAAGCCAGCACCGAGTTCTTCAAAATCTATTTTTGCTTGCTGAGGTATTTCGCTAAACGAAGTCAGAAAATGTTTTTCAGTCTGCCGAGGTAAACGCCAAATAGCAGTTGGAAAAGCCAAGCTTTTTGCCGAATTCCAAAGGTATTGACGAGAATTTTTATTTTCAATAATGGTTGTTGTCATGAAGTAATATAAAATCTTTCAGCTTCACGGGCGAATAAGATATTTGCCCCACACATAGTAAACAAAATTCAAAAGAAAATATTCCTAAAAATAGTAGAAGTTTTTTTGAATGCAGATATTCGTATGATTTTTGCTTGAAATTTAATTAGTCAACAATCAAGTATTTACCAGAAAAGAATCCCCAAATTGATATTAAAAATTTACTTAGCAAATAAAGCGATGAATAAAATCTTATACTTAATGGTAATGTTATCTTTTTCATCGTATGCAGCTGATGACAAGGGTATTAGGTTTAGTCAAGGCTCATGGTCGGAAATTTTGAGTGAGGCTAAAAAGCAAAACAAACTCATCTTTGTTGATATTTATACCACTTGGTGTGGGCCTTGCAAAACGATGGCGACCAAAGTTTTTACTGACCCCAAGGTTGGTGAAAAATTTAATGAATCTTTTATCAACTATAAGATTGATGCCGAACAGGGTGAAGGAATAAACCTGGCAAAAAATTATGCAATTACGGCTTATCCGACTTATTTATTTGTAAATGAAAACGGTGAATTAGTGTATCGGGCCTTAGGAGCAATGCCTGCCGAGAGATTTATTACCGAAGCCGATAAGGCACTTGCCACAGGCAAGGGTTATAAGTCATCAACCGAATTAGAAAAGGATTTTAAAGATGGTAGGCGAGATGCTGATTTTTTATATGAATACATGAAACGTAATAACCTAAATGGTGGAGAAAATGCTACTTTATTAGACGAATACCTAAAAGTGATTCCTACGTCTCAGTATAAAACCGAAAAAGTGCTGGCTTTGATTGCAGAAAATATCGGAACGGTAGAGTCGAAAGCATTTACAATCTTGCGAGATGCTTTAGATAGATACCTGAACATGACAACTTCACAACAAAAATATGTTTTGAATGGTATCTCAAAAGCCAAACGAAATACATTCAAGAAGGCCGTTGATAGCCGAGATAAAGCATTGCTCGAAACCCTGATTGATGCCGTACGAGCAACGTCATACAGCGAAGCAGGTTTTGAGGCTGAAGAAAAACAGTTTCGGTTAGAATACGCTAAAATTACACGTGATGGCAATAATTTTAAGAAGATAGCAATCAAAGAGGCTGCTAAATTAATGGCCAAGACATCAGAAGATTTGGTAGCAGAAACACAACTAAAAATCATGAACTTCAGAGAAGGGGCAAAGGCAAAAAATATAGATGAATCTACACCCCAGTTCAAGATGATTTTGGACAATTTGACCGATAATGCCCAAAAAACAACTTCTTTTCAGCTAAACGAATATGCGTGGGGGTATGTACAGATGATAAATACTCCTAAAGATTTAGAAGAAGCCTTACAATGGTCGGAGCGGGCAATGGAATTGATAGAATCACCAGCTAATTTAGATACCTATGCTCTTTTATTAAGTAAACTTGGTAGAAAAAAAGAAGCAATAAAAGCAGAGAAAAGAGCCATTAAATTAGCCCAAAAAGAAGGTGGTGATACAAAAGATTTACAACAAACTTTAAAAGATATTAAACGAAACTAATTTTGGTTGAGAACTGATTTTCCGATAGTCAGTAACAAATTTTTCAGTAAATCTAAAAAAGGCAAGGATTTTGTAAATGATACTATGCAAACAATAGCATTATTAATGAAAAAAACGATTTTAGCAGTGAGCTTCGTGTGTCTCATTGCATTGGTATATGCCTGTAGTAGAGGAAATGTAAAACAGATAAGCTTCATAAAAAACAATGAACAAACAATGGAGCAAATGCTGGACCAAGCAAAAAGCCAGAAGAAAATTTTATTTGTAGATGTTTACACAACTTGGTGTGGCCCTTGCAAGTGGATGGACGAGAATACATTCTTGGATACTCGGGTAGCTGAAAAATTTAATAAAACATTTCTGAATTATAAGGTAGATGGCGACTCTTTCGAGGGTGTAAATGTTGGCATTATTTACCGAGTTGATTCTTATCCTACTTATTTATTTATTGCCCCCGATGGCAAAGTTATTCACCGAATTGAGGGGATGATGTCTCCCGAGGGATTAGTGCAAGAAGCTGATTTTGTGGTGAATCGTAATCTTCAAAACTCAAAATGACCTATCTGGACGGCCAGCCCGTAATGGTTGGCGATATTGTTGAGATAAACAACCATCGTAAGCACCAAGCTGTTGTGGTAGAAATCATCGCATCTAATAGTAGGCAAGCTATTGAATGGAATAGCCCAAAAGGTGGTGTAATGATAGATGACCCTATCATTTGCCTAACGCTTTGGCTTGACATGGATGAAGATATTAAACTCCTGCGAAGAAAATAGACTTCAATTATATTTTGATAAAACAAAAAATGCGTAAAAACCCTTATTAAAACAGGTATTTTTACGCTGTTATAGTAAAGTGGTTTGGCATAAATTTGCAGCATGCTTTGTTAAGCTATGAAATCATAAAAAAATGCTAAATCCAAACCACTATAAATTTCCTGTTGAACCTAAAGTAACTCTTGCTGATTAGAAATCAGCCATGAAACTAAAAACACTTAATATTGCTTGCTTGCTGTGAATGAAAACACTTTCCCGCTGCCACATTCAAACGATTGATGTAGGCCATGAAACCATAAAAAAGCCCAACTCTCAATTCAGAAAGTTGGGCTAACTGTTTTTTTAGG
>JALQYE010000121.1:8616-13117 GCA_023254245.1 Emticicia sp. | reverse complement strand
ATCAGTTGAAGTTAGCAGCTTAATTCTTGAGCTGATATTTACAAAAAAGTCTCATTTTGTTTCCAGAATGAGACTTTTTTGTAACTTTCAGTGTAAATCTTATACAAATGAACGTTATTTTCTTACACGGTTTTGGCGAAGATGCCACAGTTTGGGCTGATTTTTTGAAACTCCTAATGGCTGAGCATACCTATTTTTGTCCTGATTATGCTTCGTTAGCCAACATTGAAAGCATTGATGGCTATGCCGATTGGTTGAACACTTACATCAAGGAGCGTGGTATTTCAGAATCGGTAATCATCGGACATTCGATGGGCGGATACATTGCTTTAGCTTATGCTGAAAAATTCGCAAAAGAAATAGTAGGTTTGGGACTTTTTCATTCATCGGCTTATGCTGATAGTGAAGAACGAAAAGAAATTCGACTCAAAACTGCTCGTGTAATTGCCCAGCAAGGTACGGCCAAATTTATCAAGGGTTTTTATCCGAATATGTTCACCGAAGCATTTAAGGAGCAAAATACCGATTTTATCGAAAAACAAATCGAACGATATTCGTATTTTCCGAAAGAAGCTTTGATAAATGCTCAAATTGCAATGCGTGGACGAGTTGATAGAACCAAGATTTTGAAGGAAGCCGATTACCCGATAATGATTTTAGGAGGCGAAAAAGATACCTTTGTGCCGAAAGAGGCCGCATTAGAGCAAATTGCACTACTGAAAAACGGACACAGTGCAATGTTGGAAAGGGTGGCTCACGCAGGAATGTTTGAAAACCCAGCCGAAAGTGCCAAGGTTGTGATGGCATTTTTATCGAAAATTTGAAAAGTATTTGTCATACATTTGTTAGAGTAATTTAGAAAACTGCTACATACCTACCCAAAACCACAAGAGCCAGCACTTGTGCTGGCTCTTGTGGTATACCTGTTGACTTGCGGACTATCGATGGTTGACTATCTTATTTCCAACCATCATCCGAAGGTTTTGGTTTTGGAGCTGGTTTTTTAGCTGCTGGAGCACCACCTTTACCTGGAGCTACGGAGGCTGCCGTTGAGAAACCACCACCACTTGGGCTTGAAGAAGCAACAGCTATGTTTTTCTCAACTCTCGAATACACACGACTCACAATTTTCCATTCTCCATTGATTTTCAAGAGATTCAAGAAATCAACAAATTTGAACGTCGGTAATTCTTCTTCGGTTACGGCCGTAGCGGCAGTACCCGCATAGCTATAATTTATGATTTTACTCGACCATTTTGCTCCACCCGCAGGCACAGCAGCAATGAATTTTTTCACGGGCATCTCAGAAACTTTCCCATCTTTACTCAAATTACGGAGATTAGCATAAGGAAAAAACGCACGATTCAAACGAGCCGTGTCGCCTACAGCACCACCATCTAAATAATTATTAAGAGTTTCTTTAATAGCGTCGTCTTCTGATTGAGCAAAGGTGCTTACCGAAATACCCAATAAAGCTATCAATGCAAATAATGATTTGTTCAATTTCATCGGTATAGATATGTTTTAATCTTGTGGTAAATTAACGAAAATATTTTTTTACTATTGCTATTATCTAATTCCTAAATTCAAAAATTGCCTAAGTTTTGTTTTACTTAGCGGCATATTCCTTTATCACGGCACTAATGTTGGCTTCTGTATTACCCTGTTTTACTCTGTTATCAGATAAAATCTGAATGATTCGCTGGTCTAAAATCGAAAAGCTATTAAAGTCATAGGTAGTGCTGCTCATCACAGGTATCATTATCGACTTTGTATTTTCGGTATGCCCAATGCCCAAAGCGTGTGTAAGTTCGTGCCGTAAAACACCGTTTTGTAAGTTGCTGGGCGTGCTTGGCGAAAGCCAAACTACTGCTTTCGTAATGGCATCGCTCGACCATTGAGTAAAGGTAGTACCTTGAACCGAACTATTGCTCACCTGAAAACTGGCATATTTACTATTATGAGTGGCAGCTTCAACTCTATTTATAATAATGTCTGCTTCAGCTACAACTTCGGTTCTGACCATCTTGTTATATTTATTCAAAGTATTCATGTCGGCCATCACTTTATCCAAAGCACTCAATAAAGTGGTTGTTCGGCCGCCGTCCCAATATACTTTGATTTGGGTTTTGGTTGGCAACCATTTTCTGATGGTCATGGCTGCTGTACCTGCCGAATTTTTTAGAGCAAGTCGCACAAAAGTATCGTATATTTCTTGGCTACTTGGGTTTACGGTTGTTGAGGGAGTTGTAGGGGTAGTTGGATTGGTAGTTGTATTAGTAGCTGGGGTGATGTTTTCTTCTGAAGTTTGGCAAGCAATCGTCAGAAAAACCAGCGATATGGCCGTTACGGTGAGGGCAATTTTCATGTTTAGTAAATTTTATTTCACTTATTTTCAATAGAATTTTCATGGTTTTGTGTGGGAAATCAGTTAAAAATAGAGCAAATTTCATACCATCAAAACCTAAAAAATCTTTTATTTTTTTGTTTCTGAAAATAGCGAATGTAATTACTTAACGAAAAAAAATATAATTTGTTACTTTCTGAATAAATTACGTCAGAAGGTGTATAAATGTAGTAAAAAGCGAGACTTATTACCGAAAAGTAAATAAATTCATAAAAAAAATGAATTTTATCTTGCGGAAACTAAGTTTTTAATACATTTGCAATAGTTAAATTTTATTTACTCCTAAAACAAAAATTACCAAAATGGGATTAATGTCATTTTTTAAAGGTGTGGGCGAAAAACTTTTCGGACACAAAGAAGAGGCTGCTCCAGTAGAACAAAAAGAAGAATTGAAAGCAAGTGCTTTATTGGCTCACGTTCAAAAACTTGGTTTGCCATTTAACACCCTTACTGTTAAGATTGCTGGTGATACCGTAACCTTAGTTGGTGAAGTTGACAAGCAAGAAGATGCAGAGAAAATTGCATTAGCAGTGGGAAACGTAGAAGGCGTACATGTAGTTGATAACCAATTGGTAGTAGCTACTCCTGAGCCAGAAGCTCAATTCCATACTGTTGTGAGTGGCGATACTCTTTCAAAAATTGCTAAAACTTACTACGGTGATATGATGAAATATCCTGTGATTTTTGAAGCTAACAAGCCGATGCTTACACACCCTGATAAAATATATCCAGGTCAAGTATTAAGAATTCCTGCTCTTTAATCTTGTAAAGAGAAACTTATATAAAAGCCTTTCTTACATTTGCAGGAAAGGCTTTTTTTAGTGGCTATTTTTCGATGATAATTTTTTTGATAGAAACCCGCTTATCGAAGTCGGTTTTGATGAAATAAATACCAGCCGAATAATTGCTTACATCAAATACTTCGTGTTGCTTTCCAAGTCCTTTCAGGTTTCTTGTTTGGATTATTTTACCACCTACATCAATAATATTTATGCTCGAATTTTGAGATGCACTGCTCACAAACTCAACAAAAACTTGCTCAGTTGTGGGGTTAGGATAAACTTTTACTTGCTCTTTAACAGCTTCTTCATCGGCTAATGGTTCTAAGATTGTAATTCTTGCACTGCCATTTACAAAACCTACACCACACGAATTTTTGATTTCTTTTATACTATAAGTGGTTGATTTTGTGGGCCTTACCTCAATCGAAAAAGGGGTTTTATTACAAACAAATGAGCGGCCATCTGACAACTTTAATTCAATCGGTAGTTCTCCCGTGAGGTTTACATCTAATAATGTGCTGTCACCCTTGAGCATCGAAACATCTCCACTGATGATTGCCGTTGCAAGCGGGATAATCGTAACATTTATTTTGGCTTTTTTACTTTCGCATCCGTAACTATTGCTTTGGCTTACGTAATAACTAAATGTACCCGTATTTCCTGTCGGTGGGGTGATGTTTAAAAATGGTTTTACGTCAAGTTCGCCTGTGTACCATTTTAAGTTTGTACCAGTTGCGGTTAAAGGCGATGTTTCGCTGTTCTGACAAAAGCTATAGTTTTCTACAACAACTGGCGGAGGTGGTGGAGTAATGATATTGAAAGGACCCAGAACCGAACTGAAATAATCAGTGTTTTTGGCGGCTACTTTTATACGATAACCAGTACCTGTTTGAAAACCAGCAGGAATTTGAGCCGAAAGTGTGAATAATGAAACTTGCGTAGGTAAATCGACAAAATTATTACCTGTTGGGTCTGAAATCTGAATAACGAGTTGGCTATTGCTCGAAAGTTTTCCAACTACTGAGATTGATAATCTGATGCTTTGGCCTTGGCAAATCGTACTGGTCGATAAGGCTTCAGCTTGGATTTGTGGCTGAATTACATTGACCGATGCCGAGTTGCCTGTGCTACCTGTTCCGCACATATTTTTTACCGAAACTACCGAATAAGTTGTACTTTCGGCGGGAGTTCGTGAGATTATGTATGAGTTTTGTCGAAAATTATCGACTGATGTTCCATCGGATAACTGAAATGACCAAGTGCCACTACCACCTAAACTTACGACTAAATCGGTACTTTCGCCCACATTGAT
>JALQYE010000121.1:0-8519 GCA_023254245.1 Emticicia sp. | reverse complement strand
ATGCTGCTTTTAGTGCTTGAAATATTGGCATTGGGGTAGGTTCTGACCGCAAAATGTTCGCTTATCGGACTTATTGTTTCGGGGCGAGTGGCTGTTAGACGAATACGATAGTCGTCGCCTTCGGGTAAGGAGAAAGGTAGCTTGATAGCAATTTTATCTGCCACAAATTTTGATTCAATCCGTTGAAAGTTTACTCCATTTTTATCCGAAATATCTACAAAAAGCTGGTTGTTATTTTCAAACATCCCTTCTAAATCAAAACTAATTTTCAGAGAATCGCCCACACAATAAACCTTTTTGTCGAGTGTGTTGATTGTAAGGAAATTAGCACTTCTTGAAGTAATTTGGTACTCGGCCAACGGAGAGAAACGAATAGCAAATGAGGCTTGCATTTTTTGATATTGCTGCTCGGTAAAGATGTTGCCACAACGCTGCTGATACGACATTATGTTGTTGATGGGTGGGCTGAAAGTTTCACCATTCACATCTTGCAGGTCAGTGGGTGTTTTTTGGTCGCAATTATAAGCATAAATAAGGGGTAAACGCTCAAAAGGGTCGGCAGGAGTATCGCAGAGTTGGTCGCCTGTTGTTACACAATTTGAGCCAGTTCCACGAGTTACTAATTCTCTCTTACTCATATCTGGGTTGTTGCTATCCTGAAAGGTATGTAAAAGCCCAAAATAATGCCCAATTTCGTGAAGGAAGGTTTTGTTCTTGAGGTTATTGAAATCATCTTCGGTTCGCTCAAAGTATGAATAAAAAATACGATTGGTACTGGCCGAATAGCTTGGCAATGCGGCATATCCGCTCAAAATAGTGAGGTTTTGGAGCGTAATATATTTAACAAAGTAAATATTGATGGCATCAGAAACGTCGTTGGCTTGGCGGAGAGATACTTCATCGACTATCTTAAAGTCAGCGTATTGGTCGTTTTTTATTTGATAGACCTTATCGTTATAGAGATAAAGTTGGATATTAATATTTTGAAGATAAGTATTGGCGTTATTGATGATTACCCTTACATCTGACTCGCTTAAAAAACTACTGGCATTATTGGCCGAGACCACATTAGCTTTTACTGCTACTCTATAATTATTAATTGCTCGGGTGTTTTTTTGTTGAGTAAACTTCTGGAATAACTCAAGTAATTCTTTTTTTTGTGCTTCGCTTGGGGAGGGACTACCGCAGGCAAATTGTGCCAATAGCGTTTTACTTTGCCCCGTCAATAGAAGCAATGTAAATATTAACATTCTTACTTTTTTCATTTATATAAGGGACTCGCTCAATTTTTCATCGTTACAACAGCGTACATTTTATACAGCAAAAATTTTGCCGAAGGAGTTTTTCGGACTGTATTTTTTCCTAAAGGTAACAAATTGATAGGTTTTGTAAGGAAATAGTAGCTAAGTTTTGAGCAAATTTGATGATATTTTATTGGGCGGTAAGCGAGATGACCCGTGCCAAATTATTAAATTGGAATCGTAATTTTTACTCTTGTACCACCTTTTGTTAGGCCTGAATAGACAATAGAGTTTTCTTTTGTTAGATTATTGTGTAACAGTTTTAGGCGTTCTTTGGTGGCTGAGGTTGAGAATAACTCGTACTGCTATATACGTTTATTTTTAATTTAAATAGTTTTTTCACGGCCGATATTTCGGTTTCGTATTTGGTATTTAGTTCTTGAATAGATTCGTTTTTTTCAATACCAAAAATACTATCCTTGAGTTGCGTATATTTTTGAAGATACAAATACGCATTTCGGAAGATATTTACCCTAAAGTATTTTTTTGTAATTCAAAATGTATATCGCTCATACCTTCATTATCTTGGTTTGCGATGCTAATTTCTTTTGCCTCATTGAGGTATTTAAGACTTTGAACGGGCTACCCGAAACAGCTTAGACTTTTTCTAATTTTTTTTCTCTTTGAGTTTTCGAGAAGAAAGTGGAAAAAGTTTCAGGTAGAAAATCTTTAAGTAGGGTTAATCAAGGGTAATATACAAAGAGGTAGTAAGAAAATTTCTTACTACCTCTTTTTTATCAGAGTAAGGTCTTATATCTTTCTCTAAAAATCTTGAATTCTTCTTCCAAAAAGACCAAATTCTCTTGAAAATGCGTTAAATCACCCGTTTTTGATGGGACTTCAATGATTTCGGTAATATCATGAATACGTGCCAGGCCGATTGTTCCTGAGTTGCCTTTGAGCGTATGTAGTTCTCGCTGAATCGTTCGTACATCATCGGGATACGCATTTTTAGCATTCTGAATTTGTTCTTCGGCTTCTCGCTCAAAATCTTCAAAAACTGAAATGAGCATTTCTTCACCCACCATTTCTTTGAGCTGATTCACCACTTCCATATCAAAAGTTGGTAATGAAGGATTTATCGGGCTGTTGGTAGATGTTATGGTAGGAATTTGAACTCCTAAGTTGTTTTCTATTGGAGAAGCTTTTTCTCCCTCCCTATCGGGGAGGGTCGGGGAGGGGCTTTTTGGCACAATTTCATTCACTTTCTGAATCAAAATTGAAGCACGAATTGGCTTCGGTACGTAATCGTCCATACCTTCGCTCAAGAATCTCTCTCGGTCATGTTGCATTGAGTAAGCAGTCATGGCAACTATCTTGGGCAGCGAACTCCCGTATAATCCTCGTAAGCGTTTGGTTGTTTCGATTCCGTCCATTTCTGGCATCTGAATATCCATGAAAATAACGTCGAAGCCGTGTTTTTCTCCGAAAATTTGAATAGCTTTTGCACCACTATCGGCCGTAATTACTTCGCAACCTGCTTTTATCAAAATCTCGGAAGCAACTTTTCTATTTACCTGATTATCATCAACCAACAAGATTTTCGGCGTATGCGTACTAAAGAAATCGGTTAGTTTTATTTCGTTTTCGTTGTTTTCACTCACGCTTGGGCTGATGGTTGTTGAGCGAACTTCGATAGTAAACCAAAAAGTACTTCCTTTTTTATACTCCGAAACTACTCCCATATCGCCTTTCATGAGTCGGCAAAGTTCACGAGAAATGGCTAAACCAAGCCCCGTTCCACCAAATGATTTTTTTGTCGAATTATCTACTTGTTGGAAAGCTCCGAACAAGAGTTTTTGGTCTTCTTCCGATATACCAATACCTGTATCCGTAATTTCTCCTCGTAATACATGGATTTTTCCATTGGAGGAAATCTTTGATAATGAGATAGTTACGCTGCCATTTTCGGTGAATTTTAGAGCATTTGAGGTAAGATTCGAGAAAATCTGTAACAAACGAGTTTGGTCTGCAATCAAGTAAGCGGGCACGTCTTCAGCAATATGGTAGCTGACTTTATTGTTTTTCTCGATGGCTCGTTGGCGGAAAAGTGCCACCAATCGCTCTAAGATTTCCTTAATATCGAGTGGAGCATTGTGCAAATCCATCTTACCCGCTTCGATTTTCGATAAATCAAGAATATCGTTTAGAATCGTAAGTAAAGTCTCGGACGATTTCTTGATGGTCTGTACATAATCTTTCTGCTCGGGGTTGAGTGGTGTTTCGTACATCAAATCAATCATACCAATTACGCCATTCATTGGCGTTCGAATCTCGTGGCTCATATTGGCCAAAAAACGTTCTTTCACTTTTAGCGAGCGTTCGGCCTCGTCTTTGGCAATGAGTAATTCTTCGGCAGTTTTCTTTAATTCTGAAATATCACGAGCCACGCCTTCCACTTCAACAGGAATACCTTTTGAGTCTTTAATCATGCGTATATTGAGCATAAACTGGCGAAGTTCGCCATTTTTACGCTTTACAACCACTTCGAAATTGGTGATACTTCCCGCCTTTAATAAACCTTTGATATTTTTTGAGCTATCAACCGCATTTTCAAAGAATTTATCGACCTTATTGCCCATCACTTCTTCGAGCGAATAGCCCGTATGCGTAAGCACTGATGGCGAAATCATGGTGATGTTTCCTGCCAAATCAGTTCGGTAATAAATATCAATAAACGATTCGATGGTATCTCTGAATTTCTGCTCGCTTTTTTGGAGTGTAATCGTTGAGTTTTTTTTGTCAGTAATGTTTTGTGCAATGCCCGAAACTTCTTCTACTTGACCACTTTCGGAAGAAAGAATCGGATTCAAGAAAAATTCGTACCAATCATCACCACCGTCGATATTTCCCCAGTGCATTTCAAAATATTGTGGTTTCCCTGTGAACGCATTGTTGTATTTTTCACGAAGAATGGGGCGGTCTTCGGGCGAAATGAGTTTCCAACCGAGCTTTTCGATGCTCATGTTGATTTCGGGCAGAGTACCTAAGTTTCGCTGAATCAGATTGACGTAGTTTTTATTAAACGAACTCAGCTGACGTTTCTGATTAACAGTCCAGATGACGTGCGAGCCACTGTCAAAAACGGCATTCAAGCGGGACGTTTGACGAAGTAAATCTTCTTCTTTTTGTTTACGCACAAGAGCAACCGCTACCTGTCCAGAAACGAATTCAAGTAACTCTAAGTCTCTGATATTGAACTTGTTACGGTCGCTATAAGACTTTACACCGATGACCCCCGTAGTGCGGTCACCCACGTGAAGCGGCACACAAAGCATGACTTCGGGAAGCGACGAACCATAAAAATAAATCTTATCAACTTCAACGAGGCGTTGTATATCTTCGTTCGATAGGAACAGCGGTTTATTTTGCACCATCGAATATTCTACGATGCCATTGCCGAGTTTCCGTCGGTGATAATTTTCTTCGGTTTCTGAGTATTCATCAATAAAATATGGAAAATTAATGGTGCCTTCGTCGGGTTCAAAAAGAGCTACGAAAAAGTTATTAGCCTGCATATTTTTCTGCAATTCGGCATGAACTTGTGTCAAGAATTCTTGCAGATTGGGCGTATTGAGGTTGAGCTGTGCGATAGTATAATAAAGCTGTTGAGCCTTTTCGGCACGGCGGCGTTGAGTAATATCACGGAACAAGCAGCGGAAGGCCGTAGGTTTTCCGTTCTCGAATCTACAACTAATATCGCCGAGTAGATAAACTCTTTTTCCTTCTTTGTTTCGGACAACCGTCTGGAAATCAACTATTTGTTCGTCGCCGTCTTTGATTCGTTGTAGGGTGTCGAGGGTTTCATCGGCAAACTGCGGATGAAGCATATCTCGTAGTGTAAGTTGCGAAAGTTCGGCATCAGAATACCCAAAAGTTTCACGAAAAGCAGTATTTACAAACAAAAAACGTCCACTCAACGACAGCAGCATGATGATTTCGGAAGTATTATCTACCAAATCTTGTAGCTGGTCGATGCTTTGTTGATGTTCGGTCTGCGAAAGTTGCACTTTTAACTTTTCGATTTCAAACAATAGTTCTTCGTTGGATTTTTCTGTGAGCATACTGCAAAATAATAGAATTAATGATGCAGTAAATATAAGAAGATTTTGTTTAGTGAATTTACATGTTGTTAAAAGTTATCAATCTACCTTATCAACCCTCCAATTCTAATTTTTTGCCTTTACCTGCACCTTTTGATTGTTTGATGCGGTAATTGAGCGTTAGGTTGAATTGACGTCTTCTGAATTGTGAACTGCCTTCGGTGCGGAAGCTTGTGCCTTCGGTGATATTTCTAAACTTACGAGTATTCAATACATCAAGTATGCTAAAATTGAGTGTGCCGTTGCCTTTAAGTATATCTTTACTGGCCGATAAATCGAAATAATAAAGTGGTAGGCGAGTACCTTGCACGGTTTTTTGCTTGGCTTCATAATTGGCTCTTAACTGGACATCTAATCCTTTTGGAAGCGAAAAACGTGAGGTTTGACGAACAAACCAGCTGTTAGTTTCTCGTTTGTAGGTTTTGTCAATGTTACTACCATCAATTTCGGCGTGGAAAAGATTAAAGTTAAAATCAAATTTCCACCATTTGGCAAGATTATACTGGCTCGTAAATTCTACGCCATACGCTTGTTCGCCCAATAAGTTTTCGGGGCGAGTGGTGGCAAATCCTGACGCATTTACTTGGCGAATACGCTCAATTTTTCCATCGGTATCTCGGTAGTAAACAGAAGACCCAAGTGAGCCTTTATCGAAGTATTTGATGTGGCCGAGTTCGTAAACATTACTAAACTCTGGGTTTAAGTTTGGGTTTCCGCTAAAGAAATTTCTATTATCAGAAAACGTTGAAAACGGACTCAAATCATTATAAAACGGACGACGAACACGGCGGCTGTAACTTACTTGAAGTGAGTTTTCTTGTGGTAAAGCATAAGTCAAATGCACACTCGGAAATAGATTTGAATATTTACGAGGATTTACTTCTTTGGTTTCTCGGAGGGTTGTTTTTACGTCTGTCCACTCGGCACGCAGCCCTGCTTGATACGAAAATTGCTTAGTTTTATTTCCTAAAATGGCATAAGCCGCATGAATGTTTTCGTCATAAATAAAGTAGTTTTTCAGACCAGGTACAACCACAAACTGCCCTTGTTCGTTTTTCTGATTTACTACATAATCATTCACCATGTTTCGGAAACTACTTCTTGCTCCAGTTTCAAATTTACCTTCCTTTCCGATAGGCTGTACATAATCAATCTGAAATAACCACTGTTTTTCATATTCATCATTCAACGAGTTTTGTATCAGTGATTTTGAAATGATTGGTGTTTCACTTGGTGTAAAATACTCTTGTGTAAAAAGTTGGTTGGAGCTTTCCCAGTTATCCAGAAAACGCACTTCAGCATTGAATTCTTGCCCTTTTTTTGCGTAGGTTTTCTTATAGCTCAATACATACTCAGAGTTGGGTTCGGTTTCTTTTTCATCTTGTTTACGTTTGCTAATGCCTGTCAGATTTGTGTCTGTAAAAATATAATCTTCGTAGCGTAAATTTGTGATTCGGCGAGCTTTGCTTCGGCGATAGAGATACGAGGCCGTAAGCGTATTTTTATCATTGAAAAAATAATCAAGCCCACCTCTGATATTGGTATTGAAGCCCAAGAGTTCGCCATTATTTTTTTGTCTTAGAAAAAAAGTAGTATCGTTACTACGGCGTTCTTGATAAATCGAAGAAACATTTGGGCGAATATTATAAGCGATGCTATAATTGACAAAAAAGTTGACTTTTCGGTGGCGATAGTTGATATTGGCCGCACCTCCATAATTGACAGGTTGCCCCGTAATAATATCAAAAGAACCATTAAAACCTTGTTTTTGGTCTTTTTTCAATACAATATTAATAATTCCAGCCATACCTTCAGCTTCATAACGTGCCGATGGATTGGTAATTACTTCCACTCGCTCAATCATACTTGCTTGAAGCGATTGTAGTCCTGCACCGCCTTTGAAACTTACTAAACCTGATGGTTTTCCATCAATCAAGATTCTTACATTATCACTACCACGGAGTTTTACACCACCGTCGGGGTCAACCGAAACCGATGGAATATTGGTCAGAATATCCGAAGCCGAACCGCCCGCATTGGCCAAGTCTTTTCCTACATTGAAAACCCTTTTGTCGAGTTTCATCTCCATCGAACTTTTCTCGGCTTGGACTACTACTTCTTTCAAGGCATTGGCCGATGACGTTAATTTTATGACTCCGAAATCATGGATTGGATTTTCTTTTGTTACCGAAAAACTGGCAGTTTTGGTGTTTTTATAACCCATGTATTCAACTTCAACTACATAATTTCCGTAAGGTGCAGGAATCGAAAACTCGCCTTTGTCATTTGTAATGTTTCCTGTAACGAGTTTATTATCAGAGCTGCTTGAAACACGGATACTTGCGAAACTTAGTGGGTCGTTGGTGGAAGCATCAATTACTTTTCCTTTGACTTGGGCTTTTGTGCCAGCTTGGGCAAAAAGTAGATTTTGAGAAAAAATAATTATTAGGCTAAAAGCGAGTAAAAGAGATTTCATTAAAATTGAGTTTTGAATAGATATGGTAATATAAAGTAAATCACCAAAGGCGAGATTTTATCAATAAATCTACATCTGATACTTGAAATCCTATAAATTGGTAGAATTACTCGACTATGCTGTTTATTACGGAGATACAGGAGAGTCGCTTGCTGTTTATATAGATTTTTACGAAGTTGGTAAGGTAATACCATCGGCAGTGAGTGAAGAGTCGCTTGCTGTTTATGTAGATTTTCACGGTGATTCATTCTGGATAAATCTGTAAATCAGTGCTTCCGTGGTAAATGTAGCAAGAACTTTCTGTCATTAAATGTGATTTTTCCTTAGAATATTGACTTACTTCCAAATTAAAATTGGTTAGGATAAACTAAGTTTATAGGCTTAGATTTATCCTAACCAATTTATTGATTTTTTAATAGTTGATAGATTAATTGACTATTTCTTATGTTCCAAGGCATAGTGTCTTCTGAGCATATCTTCGCCAAAATCATTCGTAAAATCTCGCACAACTGTATGCACATGATTGGCATTGTTTTGCGTATTGTCATATTCAATCAAAAGTACATCATTCTGAATTCTGTAATAATGCCCTTTGCCTCCATATTGTTTTTCGCCCATCCAAACAAAACGCAACTTATC
>JALQYE010000120.1 GCA_023254245.1 Emticicia sp. | reverse complement strand
CCTGTTATGGAAGGAGGGGTTTTAAATGGTATAATTTCAATCAATGATGTGGTTTCGTCGATTATTAAAGAGCAAAAATCACAAATTGAATCATTACAAGGATATATTTCGGGCAATTATGCCTGATAGTTTGGTTATTGGTTATTAGCTACTGGTGAATTGGTTATTTGTCACGGGAGTATTCTAACTGCCATTAACCAGTTTGCCGATTTTCTAATAACCAATAACTATTTCCCTAAACAACAATATCTGCCCAGAGTTTACCAGTTTTTATTCGATAAATTCCCATTTCAGATAGACCAAATTGCTTCGCCAAAAGCGACTGTTTAGTTTTTCCTTCCAGAATTTTTTTCTTAATTAGTCTTACTCTATCAGGTGTAAGTTTGCGTCCTTTTTTAGGTGGTTTGTAGTATGGAGCAAGTTTCTGATGTTCCCAAGCCTCTTTTTTTGTTGCCCAACGCAAATTGCTGACTTCATTATTAAATTTGTCGTGGTCCAGATGAATAATTTGGTCAATTTCGTCGTCTTCAGGTTTTTCCAAAAACAAGTCGGCAATGATTTTATGAACAGGGTACGAAATATTGGTAATTTCGCTAATTGGCTGACCTTTTACGCCAAGCTTTGTGCCTTTTTTATAAACCTTTAGCCCTATCTTGGCTCCACTTACCAGTTGACCATTACTTACTTTCAGAATGTAGCCGTCTTTGTTTAAATCTTCATAAAAAGAGGCGATTCTTCCTAAATTCGATGCCATATAACGGCGTCTTGCTCCTTCGGGCTTAAATTCTTTCCAGATTTCGTTTGGATATGACTGAAATCTTATTGTTGCACGCAAAGGGGGCATGGGATGCTTTTTCTCTTCCATTTTAGAATTAATTTTAGTATTCATAATTTATGAATAGAAAATCCTTTATATCCGTATTTTGTTAAAATCAACAGAATACGGTTTTTAGTCACTGCACTTCTTATATAAATTCAGCGTGTGAGAAGAAGGCATTAGCCTTCAAATACTTTTTTAAAAGTCGAGAGCAAGCCCGACCACGAGTTATCTTCTTTTGGTTGTGATATAACTTTTACTTTCGGAAATTCTTCTACTACTTCTTTTGCCAGTACATCATCAGATAATTGAACTAAATCAAGCCCACCGAATGTACCTGACGACATCATCAATAGGTTTGTTTGGAACCAGTTTTGGCTCATCAAAAATTCCTTTAACGAGTTGGCATCGGTAAATACCATGAGGTTTTCATCGCCAAATGCTTTTTTGATTTCATCGGGCGTAATCATTGGCATACGTTTCATTTCGAGCGTATGCGGCGAATAGAAAACAATAGCCGTATCGGCACTATCCATTTTATGCTCGTATTGTGGCAGAAAATCTTTGTTTAGGCTGCTAAACGTATGCAATTCGTAGCAAGCAACCAATCTTCTGTTTGGGTATAACGATTTTGTGGCGTTAGTTGTTGCTTCGAGTTTGGACGGAGCGTGAGCAAAATCTTTATAAATAAGGGTATTGCTGTTTTCTCCAAGCTTCTCAAGACGCTTCGAAGCTCCCGAAAAATGTTGGATTGCTTCGTAGAATTCTTCGTCGGTAATGCCCAGACGGTCGAGAATTATTTTAGCACCGTTGAGGTTTTTCATGTTGTGCTCGCCAAAGATTTCGAGCGGCACATCGCCGTCTTTGGTTTGGAGAATACACTTGCCATTCTCGACTTTATACGGGTGTGCTTTGTACGGGAACTTCGCTACATCAGCACGGTCTTTTTCGCCGATTACCTTTAAAATATCATCAGTTTCATCATAAATAATGCTTCCTGCCTTTGGTAAACCATCGGCTAATTCTTCAAACGTACGCACGTAACTATCGAAAGTTGGGAAGATATTGAAGTGGTCCCAAGCGATACCGCTAAACAACGCAATATGCGGATGATAGAATAAAAACTTCGATTTAAGATGAATTTTTGATTCTGGATATTCGTCGCCTTCGATGATGATAACTGGCGAATCATCGTTCAATTCAACCATGATATCGAAGCCTTCGATTTGGGCCCCAACTAAATAGTCAAATTTGCGATTAAAATATTTTAATACGTGCAAAATTATACTCGTAATGCTGGTTTTGCCGTGGCTACCAGCAATCACAACACGTTGCTTATTAAGACTTTGCTCATAAATGTATTCAGGGAAAGAATATATTTTAAGGCCAAGTTCTTGAGCTTTGGCAAGCTCAGGGTTATCGGCAAAGGCGTGCATTCCGAGAATTACGGCATCTAAATCGGCTGTTATTTTTTCGGGAAACCAACCCATTTCGGTTGGGAGAATACCTGCGGCCGCTAAACGACTTTTCGAGGGGTCGTTTATTTCATCATCTGAACCCGTTACTTGATACCCCTTTTTATTTAAGGCAAGGGCAAGATTGTGCATAACAGCACCCCCAACAGCTATGAAATGTATTTTTTTAGACATATAAAAATGTTATTAGCCATTAGCGATTGGCTGTTGGCTTTAAAAATATTTTAATTCAAAAATGTGGTTTTTCTACTATCGGAGAAAATATGTTTAGCTAAATACTAATAGTTAAAAGTCAATAGCTAAAAGAAGCTAATAAATTCATTGCAAAGTTCTTAATTTAATATGACATTTGCACATATTTTTCAAATTTCCATTATTATCCGTCGAAAGCGGTAAAAGCTATCAGTCAATTTGTTGAGGAACTCAATCAATTGCACTACTTTTAAAGATATGAAACGTTACATAGACCTTATCGAACAAACCTTTGAGTTTCCGACTCGTGAGTTTGGTGTTGATGAAAATCATACATTACTTTTCAATAACGTTCGCTTGACCGATATTATAAAGGAGTATGGTACGCCTCTGAAAATTAGTTATTTGCCAAAAATAGCAGAGCATATTGATAATGCCAAATTGCTTTTCAGAAATGCGATGAAAAAGTATAACTATAAGGGCAATTATACGTATTGTTACTGCACGAAATCATCACATTTTCGATTTGTAATCGAGACGGCTCTTAAAAGTAACGTTCACCTCGAAACTTCGTCGGCTTTTGATATAAATATCATTAGAGCATTGTATGATGATGGAAAGATAAACAAAAACACCTACGTAATCTGTAATGGATATAAGCGTCCGAAATACTTAGAAGATATTTCGGCTTTGCACAATGATGGTTTTGTCAACTGTATTCCGATTCTCGATAATCTGAAAGAGATTGATTATTATTTGGAGCATTCAACCGCCGAAACCGTGAGCGTGGGTATCAGAATTGCCACTGACGAAGAACCAAACTTTGCGTTTTATACCTCTCGTTTGGGAGTTCGCTATAATGATATTAATAGCTTGTATTTGGAGAAAATTAAGCCAAATCCACGCTTTAAGCTCAAGATGTTGCACTTTTTTATCAATGCAGGTATCAAAGACAATGCTTACTATTGGTCGGAACTCACTCGCTTTATGTTTAAATATTGCGAGATGAAAAAGATTTGTCCAGACCTTGATTCAATTGATATTGGTGGTGGATTACCAATCCAGACATCGTTGGTTTTCAATTACGATTACCAAGCCATGATTGACGAAATTATTGAAAATATCCAGTGGATTTGTAATAAAAATAACGTGCCAGTACCGCATATTTTTACCGAATTTGGTAGTTATACCGTAGGTGAAAGTGGTGCGGTGATTTATAAGGTCATTGATAAAAAACAACAAAACGACCGTGAGTTGTGGTACATGATTGATGGCTCGTTTATTACGCAATTACCTGATTCGTGGGGAATTGGCCAGAAATACATCATGATGCCAGTGAATAATTGGGATAGTCCGTATGAAAAAGTAAATCTTGGTGGATTAACTTGTGACTCGGCTGATTTTTATAATACCGAGGCTCACTCAGAGGATTTGTATTTGCCAATTTTTGATATTGAAAACGAAGACCAGTATATTGGCTTTTTCCATACGGGAGCGTACCAAGAATCGTTAGGTGGATATGGCGGCATCCAGCACTGTTTGATTCCTGCCCCTCAGCACGTATTAGTAAATTTGGATGACGATGGTAATATTGTAACCGAGCTATTCTCGCCTGAGCAAGACAGTGATTCAATGTTGAAAATCTTAGGATTTAAAGCAAATGGAAACGGTGAAGCACCCAAAACAACAACCGTAAAAAAGGTGAAGAAGGCTATTGAGGAAGTAGCAGAAGAAACTGCTTCATGAAATATTTATTGAAGAATAACGTTTAAGAAATAATGGTTTGTGCAAAACAGAAAACTTGCACAAACCATTATATATTGAGAGAACAAAAATTGAAATTCTGATGAAAGTTAAATTACTGATTTTTAGCCTTTTAGTAGTAGGAGCAATGGCTTCTTGCAAGCGTCAGCAATGCCCAGCTTACGGAAAAACAACTCCAAAAACTACTGTTGATAAAAGACACGCTTGATTTTATATAATCTTCGTAATAAATTGAGATGCTTCGAGCAGGCTGCTAAATTGCCAGTCAGCTAACTCTGTTGTTTCTTTACCGCCAGTAATGTGAATAGTTTTTACACCTGCTTTCTTTCCTGCTTTTACATCACGTTCGGCATCGCCAATCATAAACGATTGCGTCGAGTCGATAGCGTATTTAGCCATTGCTTTTTCGAGCATCAGCGAATCGGGCTTACGTAAAAGTGAGTTTGATGTATAATTAGGGTGGTGTTTCGAGAAATACAGGTCATCAATAATTCCTCCGCACGCTGTTTGCAGTATTTCGTGAAAATCCCTGACGAGGCTTTCGGTATAAAGCCCTTTAGAGATTCCTGCCTGATTAGTCACGACAATGAGCATGTAGCCCGCTTTTTTGAGCAACGAAAGTCCTTCGGCTACGCCATCTCTAATCACAAAATCTTCTTTTCGACTTACGTAGTCGTGTTGTTCTTCGTTTAGTACTCCGTCTCGGTCAAGGAAAACACACTTTTTCATGCAGCAATATTTTTGGTACAAAGAAAAGAAAAAATATAATTAAAATTAGATAAATGGTCAAAAAAATATTCTTCTTGTTTTGTTTGTGGAATAAATAAGTTATAAAAACCGATATTTGAAATAAAAACTTCAAAAACTATGCTAAAAACTCTACTTACGGTTTCGCTGGCCTTTATTTCAACGACAATATTTGCACAATTATTTAATGAAGACTTTAAATATAGCACGGGAGCATCTCTGACCGCCAATGGCTGGGTCGCTCATAGTGGAGCAGGCACAAACGCCATAAAAGTGGTAGATGGCTTGGCTTATTCGGGCTTGACAACCACTGGTGGTGCTGCCAGTCTGACAACCTCGGGAGAAGATATTAACCGAAATTTTCCTTCAGTAAAAGATGGGAACGTTTATGTAGCATTTTTGGCAAATTTTTCGGCCGTACAGGATGCAGGCGATTATTTTTTGCATCTCGGCCCAACAACGCTGAGTACGATTTTTAGAGGAAAAGTATTTGCAAAAAAGAGCGGAATAGGTTTTCAGGTAGGCGTTACAAAGGCGAGTAATACGCCAAATTACGCAGCTACGGTTTATGAATTGAATAAGACGTATCTGTTTGTGATGAAATATACGCTCAAAAGTGGAAATTCGACCGATGATGAGGTGGTTTTGTATGTAAATCCAACGATTACTGAAAAAGAACCAACAACACCAATTTCGACAACGCCTGCTGCCGAAAGCGATACAGATAGTGATATTGGCACGATTGCCCTGCGTCAAGGAACGGCAGCCAATGCTCCAACCGTGAAAATTGATGGCATTGTGGTGGCAACTAAGTGGGAAGAATTATTTACTCGAAACGATAGCCCAAGTATTACGGTCATTAAGGCTCCGAAGCAAATTACAAGTTCAACGGTGGTTGATTCGTTGGTATTTTCGGGTAGTAATTTAATTGGAAATCTTTTCGAGATTGTGGGTAATGGCTTAGAATTTTCCACAAAAAAAGATTTTTCGACACCAACTAATGGCTTAATATCCTATTCGCTTGATAAGAGTGGAGTAGTTGATAATGGAAAAATCTATTTGCGTGTTGCTAAAACTCAAACGAGTGGTATTACTACAAATTTGGTGTTTAGATTAGACCAAAAGGTGCTTCAAAGTAATCCTGCGGTGGCAATAGAGTTAATTGTGAATCCGCCCGCTAATGAGATTCAGGCAATCAGTAAAGTAAAAACTTTGGCTGAACAAACATCGGTAAAAATTGCTGGAAGGGTAACTTCGGCAGGTGAAATTAATAATTTGGTTTATATTCAAGATGCCACGGGCGGTATTCCAATTGGAGGAGTTTCGGCTACAATCGCAGTTGGCGACTCGGTGCAAGTTTTCGGGAAATTATCAAACATCAGTAAGCAGCTCTATTTACAAAGTTCGGAGTTTACAAAAATAGGGACAACGAATAAGGTTCTCACTCCAAAGACAATCACAACCAGTCAATTAGCAACTAATGAAGGCAATTTGATTTCGGTAAAAGATGTAAGTTTTGCCGATAAAAAATTCGTTTTCTTGCCTAATACCAACTACACGATTGCCGAAGGAACGGCTAATGCAACAGTAAGGGTTTGGGAAGGTACTGACATTGATGGTCGTACAAAACCACAAGCAACTTTTACGATTTCGGGCGTGGTTGGTCGTTTCAATGATGGCTACCAGATTTATCCTCGTTCGCAGGCCGATATTCCAGGTACGGGTAAACCACAAGGAGCAGTTTCGAGTATTTCGGCCGATAAAACCTTTGATGTTGCAGCGTGGAATGTTAACTGGTACGGAAATACCTCTAATGGCCCTTCGGATGAAGCATTGCAACAAGCGAATGTCCTGCAAGTATTGGATTCGCTTAAATCTGACCTCTATTTCTTAGAAGAAGTGTCGAATCCAACAGCATTTAAGAATTTGGTTGCCAAAATGAAAGGGTACGAAGGTGTTTGTTCGTCGGCTATTTCGGCAGGTGGTGTGGCTGATGATGCCCAGAGAGTATGTTTTATTTACAAAACAGATGTAGTGAAAAGTATTTCTACAAGACCGTTGTTGACAGGAGCTACGAATTTACCAAACTATCCATCAGACCCTGCTCGTTTTTGGGCAAGTGGTCGTTTGCCGTTCTTGATGGTAGCCGATGTGACGGTTGATGGCGTAAAACAACGCTTACACATTGTGGGGATTCATGCCCGTGCAAACACAGGTGGAACCACTGGCACGGAAGCCGACCGAGAATTGCAGTATCGCCAAAGAAAATATGACGTTGAGGTACTAAAAGATAGCCTTGATGCTCAGTTCCCGAAAGAAAATATTATCATAGCTGGCGATTTTAATGATGATGTTGATGAAACGGTTTCGGTGATTAGTTCTACCAAAGAATCAAGCTACAAAAAATACATTGATGATGCCGAGCGTTGGCAAGCATTAACCAAGGCTTTGAGCGATGAAGGCTACCGTTCGTATGTATCTCAAGAAAACGTAATTGACCATATTTTGATTTCTAATGAATTGAAAAGCAGTTATTTGAGTAACTCAGTAGGTGTGTCATTACCTTTTACATTCTTGAAAAACTATACATCGACTACCTCTGACCACTTGCCAGTTTTTGCACGTTTTCAATTCATAGCACCACCAACGGCTACTGAGCCAGCATTAGGGATAAATGCGAGGGTTTTCCCGAATCCAACCGCCGATGTGATAGACCTTGATTTAGATGAGACCTTAAGCAAGCAATTACTGGATATTAGTCTTTCTAATTCGCAAGGTTTTATGGTTTTCAAAGGTAATGGCACTTGGGATAGCATCAGACAACAGCTAAACAGTGATTTATCGAAGCGTTTGGCAGGTGTTTATTTCTTGAAAATAGCCGATAACCAACGCCGTGTGAGTGTATTTAAAATAGTAAAGCAATAACATTAGATTGTATTGTGGTTTGAAACATTTGTACTATTTTTAGGGTTACAAACTAAAACCCTTATAATCATTATGGAACAAATAGTAGAATATTTCGCCACAATTCCGTCGTCGCACCGCAGTGCGATTCTGATTGGTGGCATTGCTTTTTTCTGGATGGCCGAATATGCCGTGCCACTTTTTCAGTTTAAATACAATAAAATCAAGCACGCAGGTATTAATATTTTCTTTACGCTAACCACAATCGTTATTAATTTTGCTTTGGCTTTTATACTACTAAAATCGGCCGAATGGGCAGTAAATAATAACTTTGGTATCTTGCAATGGTTGCCCGAAATGCCGCTTTGGGTTTACACGATTGTGGGCTTGCTTTTGCTCGATTTAATTGGAGCATGGTTTGTGCATTGGACAGAACATAAAGTAAAATGGATGTGGAAATTTCACCTGATTCATCATTCAGATACGAATGTTGATACTACGTCGGCGAATCGTCATCATCCAGGCGAAAGTGTATTTCGTTTTATTTTTACAACGGCTGGCATTGTGATTGCAGGAGCTCCGATGTGGATGGTGTTTATGTATCAGGCAATTTCGGTATTACTTTCGCAGTTTAACCATGCCAATATTGTGATTCCGAAATGGCTCGATAATGCCATCAGTTGGGTAATTGTTTCACCCGATATGCACAAAGTACATCATCATTACGTACTGCCATATACCGACTCGAATTATGGAAATATTTTTTCGATTTGGGATAGAATTTTCGGAACCTTCATGACCCTCGACCGTGACAAGATTGTTTACGGCATTGATACTCACATGAAACCCGAAGAAAATTCACGTTTGGGAAGTTTACTTAAAATACCATTTGAACCTTATAGAAAACCAGTAGGGGAGTAATAAAAAGGGTGTTTGAGTGTAAGTAAAAATTGATTGAAAAATATGAAAAACGTTGCCTTCGACTGTCGAAGGCAACGTTTTTCATTACATCCACTCCCAAGCACTTTGATAAGCACCTATTTCCTGTGTATAATTGATAAATTCTTCATAAAAATCTGAGCTTGCCAGTGTAGCACTATCGCCAACGACCACGAGTTTTTTTCTGGCACGAGTCATGGCTACATTCATGCGGCGAATATCTGACAAGAAACCAATAACCCCCTCAGCATTACTACGAGTGAGACTGATGTAAACAATGTCACGTTCTTGGCCTTGAAAACTATCAATCGTGTTGACCGAAATATGTGGCAAAAAGTCTTGTAGTTCGGGAGTATGTTCGACTTGTTCTTTCAGAATCGAAATCTGTTGCTTGTAGGGCGAAATAATGGCGATACTCGGAAAATGATTCGTGCTGATTTTTTTCTTCAATTCTTCTACAAAACCATTCAAATGCTTGACTAAAAAAGCAGCCTCATCGGGATTTGTCGAACTTGTACCATCCAGTTTTTCATCGAAACTACAACCCGCTGTGTCGATAAAAGCCAGTGGAGAATCATCTGTGAAGAGTAAGCGTTTGGCTACTGAATCATGTGCTTTTAACTTGTTCTGATAAAAAATCTTCGACGAATGAGCCATAATTTGCTCATTCATGCGGTATTGTTCTTCCAGTAGCGTAACGGCTTCGGGGTGAAGTGCCACACATTTTTCGAGTAAAGTGGTGCTTAATCCAGCTTTTGCTGCTTCGTTTGACTTTATTGTTGGTGGAAGCTGACAATAGTCGCCCGCAAGAATTACCTTTTGGGTTTTCAGTATCGGAATCCAGCAGGCAGGCTCTAAGGCTTGTCCTGCTTCATCAATAATTGTTGTATGAAACTTGACGTTACGAATCGTATAATGATTCGAACCTACTAAAGTAGCTGTTATTACTTGAGCTTTTGCCACTAAGTCGTCGATGATATATTGCTCGGTATTGCCCACTTCTTTCATAATTTTGTGAGCTTCATCAAACAGGGCTTTGCGTTGGTCACGCTCTGATTTGCCAAAACTACGCTTATATTTATGAGCCATATTTCTATACTCATTTGCTTGTTTTTTGAGCGTTTTAGCATTTTTCATCATTGGGTGGTCGGTCATTTTATTATCTAATGTCAATGACATGAGACGCTCGCTCACACGTGCAGGGTTGCCGATACGTAAGACATTTAGTCCTTCTTCCGAAAGTTTTTCGCTTAATAAATCCACGGCCGTATTGCTCGGTGCTACCACCAAAATCGGAGCTTTGTTTTCTTGTTTACTAAGTGCCTTGATAGCTTGCACTAAAGTAGTGGTTTTACCAGTGCCTGGAGGACCATGAACAATGGCTAATTCATTAGCAGACAGTATGTTATTTAACGCAACATTTTGAGATTCGTTGAGTTTCGGAATAGAAATTGGGTGTAAATCGGTTTTGGAAGTCGGTTTTTTTTCGGCCGTCAGAATCTTTACTAAATTTCCTTCGGGCTTTTCAAGTATTTCGTTGGCTAATTTGAGAGCCGCCTGCATTTCGTCGTAGCTGTTATCATCAAAAAGCAGGTCGATTCCAAGTTTTCCATCACGAGCAAAGTCTGGAAGTTCGTCGGTGCGGAGCGTTATTTTTAGTCGATTGGCATTTAGGTGCGAAATAGTGCCTTCTACACGGTCTTTTTGTGGGTCGTGATTACCAAAAAATACAGCAGGCATTCCTGCTCGTAATTGATGTGAAAGCTCGTGATGAGTAGTGCGTTCCACTTCAACCGTCAGATAATCGCCACGACTCATTTCCGAGCCTCTGATGGCAATCGGATACCACGTAAGGCCATTGGCTCGACGCTCTGCTACAGAAGATTGTTCAGTAAGTTTGCGGTACTGTGCGTGGTCTTCTTCACGCTCAATTTTTAATAAATCAAGTAGTTTTTTGAAATAATCCATACCACAAAGGTACGGAAATATTAGGTTGATATTTTACTATAAACCCAGTTAAGTAATGCATTGATGTAAACTCTAAAATACCATACTGCGAGTATCTCAAATAGTTGAAAATGTGTCTTTTCAGAATGACAAAAGCTAAACTTAGTTTACAATGTATTAAATCTTAAATGATCTCTGCAATTCTAATGATTAATTGGGCTAAAGGAATAAATAGCAATTGTGCAGTAATTGTTCCTATCATACGAGCAATAACAATAAATGTTAGAAATCTTCGAAAGAATGCTTCAGAAATAGAACCATCAAGCACTTTATCGGTTAAAGTAGCATTGTATGGTTCAACAAAAAGTAACATTCCAAGTACTCCTAGCCCAACACTTATACCGTTTAGAGAGAGAGCCGTTGTTCTTAGATTTGGATTAAGAAATCCAGCATATAAACATGATAATACACTTACAGTAATAAAACTGTTTACGAGAATATTTAGAAAAATTACTTTTATTGAAATATCTCTATATAGTATTAGGTGTGTTAAATTTTCAATTTTAGGAATCGTAAGACTTTTTCTAAAATGTATTAAGGTGGACATTCGTAAAGCCTTTATTAAAACCTTAAAAATAGACTTATTATAATACAATGAATTTACTCCTTTGGCCATAAACCTATGGCCAGAAGGAAATGCAAAAATACCTAAACAAGAGCCAATAGTAGCAGAAAAAATGATAAGTCTGAATGATATATTACTTGGAGATAAACCATTAATTATTTGGTTTTCAATGGATTTTGCCAGTAACGGAGATTGAATGGAACTGGAAAATTGGGCAATTAAACTGATAATATTAAATAGTGAAAAGGAAGATGCTAATTTTTTAGTTCTGATGCCAACAACTCTGGCAGAAAGGCTTATTATACTCATAAAATGAATAATCATTGTGAGTAAACAAACCCAAAAAATATTACTTGGAAAGGGCATCTAAAAAATCTTTAATATGATTTATTGGTTGCTCTTTTAGAGAGCTTTTTTTACATGAAAAAAAATAGTAAACTATATTTTTAGCAAGTGCTAATCTCGTATAATTCTTAGCAAATGTACGATTATAGACATCATATTTGAGATTCCAAAATAATAGTGATTTTCGAATTCTTAAATATGGGCCTAATAAATTGTAATGAGAGATTACTCTATCTAAAAAAATGGTATTACTTTCTCCAAAAAATTGATAACACCTACTCCAGAAATAGCAGTCTCTACCAGCAATCTCTGTCCATTCCCATTTCTCTTTTTCTAAAACCTTGTAATAGGAAAGTACCATACCTGTATCTATCCAGCTTTTTTTTGGGTCTACAGAAAGTTGGATTTTTTTTATAAGATTACTTTGTCCCACAATCATTCCTTTAAAATTTAAAAGACTATACTCTCTATAAACGCTATAAACTTCTTCTAAAAAAAGAGTATCATCATCTAAACAATAAAAAAAGCCATCTTTAATGTTAGAAAATATCTCATTCCGTTTTGTAACAGTATCTGTATCTGGACACTCCAATTCATATAGCTTTATTCTTGCGTCTGTCTGAATAAAATCATGTTCTAACTTTTCTCTTTGTGTCGACTTAGCAATATGCCACCTTATATCATCATTTTTGGGAATACTTTGATATACTTTTTCTAATAAATGATAACGGTATAATGGAGTAATTATGTGTAACATATTTGTAGTAGGAAAACTTTATTACTTATTTTCTCTGATAATTTTACATGGATTTCCATAGGCAACTACCCCATCTGGAATATCTTTAGTAACTAATGCCCCTGCTCCAATGATTGAATCTCTACCAATTGTTACACCATCAATAACATTTGCTCCCATACCAATTAAACTATTCTCACCAATTTTAACAAAGCCTGCTACGTTTGTACCTGGACTAAGCGTAACAAAATTTGCAATTTCTGTGTGATGCCCAACTGAAACATTTCTATTGATAGATACAAAATTGCCAATTTTAGTAAAGCTCGCAATTGAAACTAAGCTATTTATTAGTATCCCTTTACCTAATTCTACTGTTGAAGAAACCGAACTTGTTTGGTGAATTACATTAATAAAATTATTTTTTTTGTCTAAATACTTATTGAATACTGCTAACTTGGTGTATGGTTTTATTACTCCTAAAAAAACATTCTTGTTATCATTATTGTGATAATCCTTTAAAATATCAATTGTAAATTTAGGATTATGGAATGGTTTAAGTTCGTTTAAACCTAAATTGTTTATTATTCTAACTTTAGGAAATAGCTGGCAAGATTCTAAATTATCAAATATCATGGTTAAAGTTGGCTCACTAAGCCCTAAAACCGTTAGTTCTTTTATTTCCATATCCTAAATTTTTAAATTCTAAAGTGCTCATATTACGATAATCTAAT
>JALQYE010000011.1 GCA_023254245.1 Emticicia sp. | reverse complement strand
CACTTCTAAATTAGATAAAGTTGAAGCCGAAATGGAGGCTTTGGGCAAAGAAATGGAAAAATACAGCAAAGAAATGGAAGTATTAAGCCGCCAGATGGAGAAAGAGAGCGAAGCGATGCAGCAGGTTCAGCGTAAGTTTCAAGTACCACAACGTAAAATTCAAGACTTATCTATTCAGATGCAGGAAGTAAGTTTGGCAATGCAAAAAATCCATAATAAATACATAGATGCAGAAAAAATGCCAGCAGATGCCGAGCAAAAACTCAAAGATTTAGAGAAACAAGAGCGAGTATTAGAAAAACAAATGCACGAGTTTGAGCAACAAATGAATGGTATTGAAGCCGAAATGCGTCCGTTTGAAAAACGTATGCAACGTCTTAGCTCACCAATGGATAGTTTAGGTCGATTGATGGAACGTTATTCCAAACCAATGGATAGTCTCGGTAGAATCATGGATGCAAAGGGTAAGGTTTTAGAGAAACTGGCTAAAGAAGAAGAAGCTCGTTTCAAAAAAGACTTAGAATCATTCGCTGAAATGCTATATAAAGATGGACTCATCAAAAATAAAAAAGACTTTGAAGTGCGTCTAAAAGGCGATAAACTTTTGATTGATTTAGAGCCACAATCGGCGGCAATTTATGAAAAAGTTTGGAGCTGGATGAATAAAACGTGGGGAAGTCGATACAAAGATTTACAAGAAAAAGATTTAAGAATCAACGTAAATGGCGATAACGTAAACTTTAGCACACACGGCAGCCGTAATTATTATCGTTATGGTAGCACTTACCCTGCACCACCTGCTCATCCCGCATCACCGAAAGCGGTTGTTCCTGTGCCGCCAGCACCTCGTAATTTTCGTCCATCAGATTCAGAGGTAGCACCACCGCCACCACCTGCTCGTGTGAGAACCCCAGCTACTCCAAAAGCACCTAAGCCAGTTAGAGTAGGTGTAGTCGATAAAAACTTTCAAATAACCGATGCTCTCATTCGTGATAACAAAGGCACTTGCTCGGTTTATGTAGTTTCGGAGAAAGATGGAAAATCTACTGCTAAAGCAATCACGGCTACGCTCGCTAACGATAAATGGACTGCCAAAGGCTTGAAAGTTGGCGATAAAGTTATTTTGAAGAGCGATGTAAAAGTAATAAATGGCGATGCCGTGAAGTTATTAGCTGTCAATAATTAAGCTACTCGTAAACAAAAACCGCTTCTTTCAAGAGAAGAAAGAAGCGGTTTCTACTGTTGTCCATCGACTATAGACTCAATTACAGTCTTCTAATCCAAATATTTCTGAATTGTGTTTTGTTACCGTGGTCTTGTAAGTGAATCACATCTTCTCCGTGAGCTTCAGGATACATGTGCAAGCCAATGTAGTTTGTTAGACCCAAAATCGTTGTATTGTTTTGAACCAAAACGCCATTATGTAAAACTGTAATACGAGCTGGATAATCTAAACGGCCATCTGGCTTGAAGCGAGGTGCGGTATAAATTACGTCATAAGTATTCCACTCTAATGGGCCACGCATAGCATTTACGAGCGGAGCAGTATCCTTATATATACTACCTGCTTGTCCGTTACGATACGTGCGGTTTTGGTAAGAATCCAAAATCTGCAATTCATAACGGTCTTGGAAGAACACCCCACTATTACCACGACCTTGGCTTACACCCGCAACTTCATCAGGAGCCGAAAACTCAATATGTAGTTGGCAATCACCAAATTTCAATTTTGTTTTAATATCACCAGTTTTTGGAACCACTTCCATTCGACCATCAATTACTAACCACGGAGCAGGCGAACCATCCTTCGCACTCACCCATTGCGACAAATCTTTGCCATCAAATAATATAATGGCATCTGATGGGGCATCGGCACTGGTTTTTCCTGGAGTTACTACCGTAACCTCTGGTTCCCAAATTTCTGTCATTTCAGGTTTCATCGGCATTGGCGAAACCGCAGGTGGGGTTGAAGAATATTGTGCATAAGATTTTGCACTAAGAAGCATGGCGAATGCAACCGAAGCAATGATTTGTACTTTTTTCATCTCAGTATTAAAGGTTGATTATTTTGACGCCCAAATGTAATAAAGTTTTGTGAATCAAAACCAAATAGTGTACGAAAATGACATTTAGTTGTACGAAAATGGACAATTTTTAGACATCCTAAAAGTTTCTTGGTTTCTATAAGTTTATATAAATAATTGATAGTAAGGTGTTTATGATATATTTGGTACGGTGGTAAATTTCTTGGCATAGCTTTTTCAAATAGTAATATATGGTCAGTAGTATATTTGGTATCAAAACAAAACAATATTTGGTTTTTGTTAGTTATTAATATTAAAATCAATTTAAAAGAAAATAAAATTTTGTTACAAGGGTATTTTGTAGCCATCAAGTCTAATCGCCACTCGTCCTTTTAAAATAACCATTTGAGTAGTTTGTATTACATAGTACCAAGTTTTACCCATACCTTTGAATCGTCAAACAAGGAGACACAGATTTAAACAACAATTAAAATTACAGAATATTAAATATATAAAATTATGAAAACGTTACAATCAACTATCGCCATCGCTTTATTAGCAACAACAGTATTCTTCAACGCAAATGCCGAAGACAAAAAAGTAGAGAAAGCAGAAGCAGCCACGACTTCAAACTCAATTCTCAACTATAAAATGAGTAACCTTAACGTAGGAATGTATGAAGTAGGAAACGTAAACTCATTACAATTGAGTTTGTCATTGACAAAAGATGCAGGCAAAATCGCTATCGTAAAATTGATGAATGAAAAAGGCGATGTATTGAATGAAGATAGAATTGGTAAAAAAGCTACTGGATATAAATTCAAGTACGATTTCTCAACAATCGAAGCTGGTAAATACTTCATCGAAATCACCAACGGAGAGTATGTTATTACGAAGGAAATCCTAAAAGGAAAAGGTACTTTAAGTTACTAATACCGTTCATCAAGTATATTGACCGATTAGGCAAAACAGTGCAACGCAGCTAACAATCACAGCATCTTATAATCGAAAAAGCTATAACAATTACAAACATTTAAAGCAATGCGGTTCGCCGCCACAAAATTATGAAAACGACAGTAAAAAATTTCGCAATCGCTCTTGTAGCAGGTGTATTCACATTCTCAACAGTATTAGCGTCTGAGCCAATTGGCAAAAAAGATGAAAGTAAAACAGCCAGCAAACGCACATTTGATGTAGGCATGTATCGTGTCATTAACTCGATGAAAGTTAATGTGCTAATCGAAAAACAACAAGGAAAAGCATTGGATATTACCTTGAAAAACGACCGTAACGAAGTAATTTATTCGGAAGTAGTGGCCAAACAAACAGGCAAATTCTCAAAGAAGTTTGATTTGACAGGTTTATCAGATGGTAAATATCGTTTTGAAATCTCGAATGGTAAAGAAGTGATTTCAAAAGAGGTAAACTTAGAAACGCACGCACCAACACCAGCCGAATACCGCTCAGTTGAGGTGAAGTAATAAAAGAGTCAACGGTCAATAGTCCACAGAAAACAGTTTTTCTGTCGTTAGTAGTCTATCGGCCATGGTCTCAAAGAAAGATTAGTTAGTATTTAGTTTAGGGGATTTAGACAGCGTTTTGGAACTTTCTGAAACGCTGTTTTTTGTTTTCTGCCAATATCTTTTTACTTTCGTCTGTTTATATTCAACCATTCCATTTTAATAAAACTCAATGAAAACCTCTCTCAAAACTCTATTTTTAGTTTTACTATCGCTCTCAATGTTTTCTCTTACACAGGACAAGCCCACTAAGGTTATTTTCTTTGGTGATTCTATTACGCAAGCGGGTGTAAACCCAGGTGGATATATTACCAAAATGAAAGAAATGCTCGAAAAACAAGGTATTAAAGATAAATATCAGTTAATAGGAGCGGGTATCGGTGGAAACAAAGTGTATGATTTGTACCTAAGAATGGAAGACGATGTGCTTTCACAAAAACCCGATGTAGTGGTTATTTATGTAGGTGTAAACGATGTTTGGCACAAAGCCAGCTATGGAACAGGTACCGATGCCGATAAATTTGGCAATTTCTACACAGCTCTCATCAAAAAAATGCAAGCTCAGGGCATTAAAGTAATTTGCTGCACACCAGCAGCTATCGGCGAACGCACTGATAATAGCAACCAACAAGATGGCGATTTGAATCATTATTCAAACATTATTCGTACGATTTCGGCAAAATTCGATTGTCCGCTTATTGATTTACGCAAAGAATTTATCGGTTATAATTTAAAAAATAACCCAACAAATAAAGAATCTGGTGTGCTAACAACTGACCGTGTGCATCTCAACGAAATCGGTAATCAATTCGTAGCCGATTTGATGATGAAAGCAGTAGTGAAGTAAGTTTGGTTTTAAAATGATTTATAAGGAAGACTTCGTGTTTGGTATTCTCAGCACTGAAGTCTTTCTCATTTATTTTGTTACTGATTTAAAACCTCGAAGAGGTGTAATGATTATAGATAAACAAGTAAAATATGCCAACAAACCCCAAAGGGGTGAAATATTATAAATTATTTCCATATCATTACGCTCTAAATCACCATGAGAAGTCTTTTTATCGTCTTAATATTCATCAGTTTTATCTCGAAAGCTCAAAAACAAATTGCTATCACAATTGATGATTTGCCATTTGTGCAAGAACTGTCGCTCAAACACGCCCAAGAATCAACCACAAAACTGCTAAGTAAGATTAAGCAACAGAGACTTACAACCGTAGGTTTTGTCAACGAAAATTCGGTTTATAAGTTGGGGCAAATCGACGAGCGAGTTGCTTTATTAGATGCTTGGTTGGCCAATGGCCAGCAGTTGGGCAATCATACATTTTCGCACCCCTCATTCAGTAAATTATCGCTCGAAGAGTTCAAGGCCGAAACGTTAAAAGGTGAAATTCTGACCGAAAAACTGAAAGAAAAATACGGTCAAACCGAGAAATATTTTCGTTTCCCATTTTTGCATACAGGCTCGGATAGTTTAAAGAAATACGGCTTTCAAGCCTTTTTGGCCAAAAATGGCTACCAAAATGCACCCGTGACGATTGATGCCGACGACTGGGTTTTCAATAAAGTGTATATGGATGCCTTAAAAGCTAATAATAAAACCTTGATGAAAGAAGTAGCCGAAAAATACCTAAAACATACCGAAGCCTATTTTGAGTATTACGAAAAACTTACGCAAGAGGTAGCTGGCCGACCAATCAAACATATTTTTCTGTGCCATGCAAACGTCCTCAATGCCGAGTATTTCAATGAATTGATTGATTTAATGCGTAAACGAGGCTACACTTTCATTACCTTAAAAGAAGCACTTCAAGATGAAATTTACAGTCGTTCGGAGCGAGTTATCACTGCTAATGGTTTTTCGTGGCTACATCGTTGGCGAATGACCGATAAGAAGAAAAACACGCTCAAAGACCCCGAAATACCAGCTAATATTCAGGCTTTGTATGATGGGAAATAAATTTTAAGGTTTAAAAAGAAGGCTTCGTTCAAAATGAAGCCTTCTTTGTTTTCTTAAATTTTAATACTAAAGCATCAATATTTTATCGAAAAATCATTAATTTGCATCAGAATTCATCAATTAGGCTTCATCTATCATTATAATAACATTATTTCTTTTTAAAATTCAAAAACGGTACTCATGAGTCAATCTTTGATTAAGCCAGGCGTTGTTACAGGTGAAGCTTTGAATGCTTTGTTACGTCACGCCAACGAAAATGATTACGCCCTTCCTGCGGTAAATGTTGTTGGAACTAACTCTGTAAATGGTGTAATGGAAGCAGCTAAAGCTGTAAATTCACCAGTTATTATTCAATTTTCAAATGGTGGAGCTTCTTTCTACGCTGGTAAAAGTTTACCAAACAAAAATCAAGAAGCAGCCATTGCTGGAGCAGTTTCGGGTGCGATGCACGTGCATCAAATCGCCGAAATGTATGGTATTCCAGTTGTACTTCACACTGACCACTGTGCAAAAAAATTATTACCTTGGATAGATGGTTTGTTAGATGCAGGTGAAAAATTCTTTGCTCAACACGGAAAACCATTGTTTAGCTCTCACATGATTGATTTATCAGAAGAGCCTTTGGAAGAAAATATCGAAATCTGTGCAAAATATCTCGAGAGAATGGCCAAAATGGGCATGACTCTCGAAATCGAATTAGGTGTAACAGGTGGTGAAGAAGACGGCGTTGACAATTCAGACGTTGATAGCTCGAAACTTTATACACAACCTTCGGAAGTAGCTTATGCTTACGAAGAATTAGGTAAAATTTCTCCGAACTTTACAATCGCTGCGGCATTCGGAAACGTACACGGTGTTTACAAACCAGGTAACGTGAAATTATCGCCAATCATCTTGAAAAACTCACAAGATTTTATCCAAGAGAAATTTGGAACGGGTGAATTGCCAGTAAACTTCGTATTCCACGGAGGTTCGGGTAGCTCACGTGAAGAAATCAGAGAAGCCATCAAATACGGTGCAGTGAAAATGAACATCGACACTGACGTTCAATGGTCAACTTGGGAAGGTATCTTGAAATATTACAAAGACAAAGAAGGATACTTGCAGTCGCAATTGGGTAACCCAGAAGGCGAAGATTCTCCGAACAAGAAATATTACGACCCACGTGTATGGTTACGCAAAGGAGAAGAGAATATGATTGCTCGTTTGAAAGTAGCTTTCGAAGACTTAGATTGTATCAATCGTTGCGAAGGCTTGATTTAATCATTAAATCATACTTTTATAGAGACTCCTGTAAGGCTTACCTTACAGGAGTTTTTTTGTTAGCACTTTATATCATTGCATCGTATAAGCTTGAGAACTCATTTTAGGAATGAAATAATAATAATCTAATTTTATAAATTAATTCTTATATTTATCTCCTAAAATCTTCATAAAATCATGCGAAATTTCAATTCTCGCCGTGAATGGCTTAAAAAAAGTAGCTTAACCATACTCACAGGGCTTACAGCATCGAGTTCGTCTTTAGCTTTTTCAGATAAAATCAGAGTCTTTGCCGATGAAATGATTCATTTGGATAAAAACGAAAATCCGTTTGGGGTTTCGCCAATGGCTATGAAAGCTTTGCAAGGTGCTTTAAGTGAAGGGCACAGATATGCAGTGGCAAGCACCAAAGATACATTACTGCAAAAGTTGGCTGCAAGAGAAGGCCTAAATCCCGAAAACTTTCTGACTACGGCGGGTTCAGTTGAGGTTTTAGGACTTACAAGTATTTATGTTTCTCGTAATAAAGGAAGTGTTATTTGTCCATATCCAACTTTTGCCACATTACCCAATAATTGTCAACGATTGGGAATGGAACTCATTAATGTGCCTATATCTGGTGATAAAATCATTGATTTGGAAGCCATGAAAGCCAAAATCAAAGACGATACTCGCTTGGTATATTTGTGCAATCCGAATAATCCAACGGGTACAATCTTAGAGGCGAAACTCTTGCGTGATTTTGTTGAAGAAGTAAGCAAAAAGACAATCGTAATGGTTGATGAGGCTTATTTCGAGTTTCTGAATCAATCGGTAGCAGATTTAGTAAAAGCCAATAAAAATGTACTCGTAAGTCGCACATTTTCAAAGGTTTATGGTTTTGCAGGATTACGTGTGGGTTACTTAATTGGCCATGCCGATACTATCAAAGATATGGCTAAGTATCAGGCTACCAGCACATTAGGAATATCGAATGTGGTGCTGCACGCTGCCATTGCTGCACTTGATGATAAAGAGTTTTTGGCGATGTATCTCAAAAAAAATCGTGAAGCAGCAGACTTTACTTATAAAGCTCTTAAAGAAATGAATATTGCAGCTGTGCCAACACAAGGCAATTTTATGATGTTTCCGATTGATACTTATAAAGGAAAATTTGGGGCTGATATGGCTGCCAAAAAGATTTTATTACGTGATGATTTTAAAGAATTAAACGGGAATAAATGGGGTCGTGTGAGTATCGGCACCATAGGCGAGATGAAGGCTTTTGTGGAAGCCATGAAACAGATTTCTTGGTAAAATTTTTGGAGTAGATTCCGATACCTAAAAAGCTCTGCAAAGCATCATTGCGGAGCTTTTTACTTTAATTATGCTGAATACTCTCCGTCAGAACCTCATAAATTTCCAATAATCGGGCATCATCTTTTAGGTAATCAAGGTGGCGATTAATGATGGTTTTATCATTCCGAATGGCGGGGCCCGTTTGCACATCGGCGGGGTCATCGGCTTTTAGGGCTTTCTTGAACGTTTCAGAAATAATTGGTTTCAATAAATCAAATTCCAAATTTTCGTTATCCGTAATACTTTTCGATAAGGCTAATAAATGATTCGTGAAATTACAGGCAAAAACCGCTGCTACGTGCAGCACTTTTCGTTCCTCCGAACTTAGTAGATATACTGTATTACTCATTTCTTGGGCAATATCAACCAAAATTTGCTCGGTTTCATCATCAATCGCTTCAATACAAAACGGAACATTTCTTAAATCAAGGGCTTTATTAGCCGAAAATGTCATTAAGGGATAAAATACCGCACATTTTACGGGCAAATCGTGATAAATGAGCATGAGTTTCTGTAAATCTTCCAACGATTTGCTGCCTGATGTATGAGCTAAGATAGCATTTTCGGGAAGAATCAACTTCGAACAAACATCTTCCATCGCATCATCTGATACTGCAAGGATAAATAACTCAGCTTCACTTTCCGAAAAATCGAGGTCGGTTTTAGCTTCGGCTTTATAGAGCATTTCGCTCAGTTTTTCGGCTTTTGCTATATTGCGGCTAAATACCTCACATACAGGATGATGATGGTTCTCAAATGCAATACCCAGATGCCAGCCGACATTTCCAGAGCCAATGATAGAAATTTTCATTCTGAAAAATATAATTAATCAACGGCAACTAAATTAGAGCAAAATATCGAAAGAGCGAAAAAAAAGTGCTAAGTTTCTTTTAATTTATAGAATATTATCTTTATTATTGCCATCTCGTTTAGAGATACCCTGTCTTTCTTATAATAATTTGTAGTCCATGAAGAGCCTCCTTTCACAAGGGACTAAAAAATGTGCAATTTTCACAAAAGTATTTTTTAATATTTTTAGTGTTGATTATGAAGCTTTTATAAAAATCTTGTAGAAAACCAATCCGTTTGTGTTACTTGAATAGTTATGCCGAGTCTGAACAGATGAATGGCTTTACTGTGTTCAAACACTTCGTATTGGTAGCCACTGTGGAGCAAGATACAACCAAGTATTATTTATGAGTGGACCTAAAGAGGTGAATTTATATAAAAAAGTAGTTTTACTTAAAACCCCAAAACAATTAATAAGATGATGAAGAATCCCTTTTTGACACTGTCGGCAGTGGTGTTTAGCTATGGGCTTGCAATAGCACAGAGCGACCTTCCCCCCAATGCTGTACCAGGAAAATGCTATGCCAAATGTTTAAAACCAGCCCAATTTACTACTCGTACTGAGCAGTACGTTTCAAAAGAGGCTGGTAAAATTCTTACAGCATCTGCTCCAGAATTAACAACTACTACTGAGCAAGTGCTTGTAAAGGAAGGTAGTAAGGTTATTCAAGCTTCCGCTTCAGCTTACAAAACTGTCACCGAACAAGTATTAGTAAAAGAACCAGGTAAAAGAACTGAGGTAATTGCAGGTTCGGGTTCGTATAAAGCTGTAACCGAGCAAGTTGAAACTCGTCCAGCTTATAAGCGTTATGAGATAGTAGGTTGTAACCAAATTTCGGGAACTGGTAACGGTGCAGGTAAAGGTGTAGATGTAAATGCCCCTTGTTTTAAGCCATCAACTGAGCAAGTTATGCTTCGTGAGGGGTACAAAAAGTTAGAGGTAATCCCTGCTCAGTTTAAAACTGAAACCGAACAAGTAATCGTGAAAGAGGCTGCTAAAAGATACGAAGTGATTCCTGCGGTTTATAAGACTATCACTGAGCAGTTTATGATTAAACCTGCATACAACAATTTAGTAGTTGATAATAATGTGGAATTCAAAGCTGTAACCGAAAGAGTTGAGGTTCGTCCAGCTTATAAGCGTTATGAAGTTATACCCGCTCAATTCAAGACAGTAACTGAGCAAGTATTAGTTCGTGAAGCAGCTCCTACAGTAGCTGGTGGTCAACGCCCAAAATATAAAACAGTAACTGAGCAGTATCTTGTTAAAGAAGCAGCAAAACGTTATGAAATTGTACCTGCTACTTATAAAACAGTAACAGAAACTATTGTAGTAAAAGAGCCAGTAAAAACTTTGGTTGTAACACCACCAGTTTATGAATCAGTAACCGAAAAAGTAAAGATTCGTGAAGCATATACAAAATATGAAAAACGTAAACTCGACCCATCGTGTTTAAGTGCAAATCCTGATGATTGTTTGCAATTATGTTTGGTTGAAATTCCAGCCGAATATAAAACTGTTACGAAACAAGTGTTAAAAACACCTGCTGGTGTGAGAGAAGTCGTAACACCTGCTCAGACCGCAACCATTACAAAACAAGTGATTGCACAGCCAGCGTCGGTTCGTGAAATTGCAACAGAAGCACAATATGCCACACTCACGAAACAAGTTCTTGATGGCTATGAGCCAACTGGTGCTGGTCTTACAGCAGCTCAGGCTTTTGTCGGAGGAACTTCTTCTGCTCAATATGCAACTATTACTAAAACTGTCGTTGCTGTTCCTGCTCAATACAAAGAAATCGAAGTGCCAGCCCAATACGAAACTGTTACGAAACAAGTAGTAGCACGTGGCCCTCAAACCAAAGAAGTTCCAGTATTAGCTCAGTTTGAGACAATCTCAAAACAAATTGTAGCACAAGCGGCTCAAGTAAAAGAAATTGAAGTGCCAGCAGTTTATGCAACTCGTGCAAAACAGGTTTTGGTTGCTCCTGCAACTACTCGTGAAATTGAAGTGCCAGCGGTTTTTGCAACTCGCACTAAATACACTTGTGCTGATGGTTCGGGTGCAGCAGCTGGAAATGGTATTGTAGCTGGAAATGGAGGTTGTGGCCCTCAAGTACGTGAAATTGATGTTCCTGCTGAGTATCGCACGATTACGAAACACTTAGTAGATGGTCAACCAAAAACTCGTGAAATTGATGTTCCAGGTGAGTACCGTACCATTACTAAGCAGATTGTGGCAAATGCAGCAGCAACTGTTGAGAAAGAAATTCCTGCTGAATACCGTACTGTAACTAAAACGGTTGTAAAAACGCCTGCTGCTACTTCAGAAAGAGAGATTCCAGCTGAATATGCAACTTATACTACCACTTCAATGACAAGTAGCGGTACTTACGCTGACTGGGTTGAGATTCTTTGCGGAAACAAAATTACTTCGGCTACTGTTCGTGCTATTCAAAAATCGCTCAGAGCAAAAGGCTACGACCCAGGCCCAGATGATAACGTACTCGGGCCACGTACGAATGCGGCCATTATCAAATATCAAAAAGATAACAATTTACCATCTGGTAACTTGAACCTTGAGACGTTGAAGTCGTTGGGTGTTGAATATTGATAAATAGTAAATTTTAAATAAAAAAAGGCTGATTTCGAATAGAAATTAGCCTTTTTTATGCTGTATTAACCATCTATACAAATAATTGAAGCATAAGATTAAAAGTGGCTTAATATTTGATTTATCAGAAAACGTGGCCTTTCGCTAATTTTTCAGGAAACTAAGGCTCATGTCTATTTTATAACTTCAATATATTACGCTATGAGAATTAAACTAATGCTCCTGTTAGGGGTGACGTTTGTAATGTTCGCATCTTATACCAATGTGGCCGAAATCTCGCAGAGTCAAGTCAACTTTTATAAAGGAAGCTATGACGATTTTCTGAGGGAGGCTAAAAAATTAAAGAAGCCGATTATGCTCGATTTTTGGGCAAGTTGGTGTGGGCCATGCAAAAAACTTGAAAATGAGACGTTTACTAATACTAATTTAGTTACGTATCTGAATGCCAATTATATGATTTATAAAGTAGATATTGATTCTTTTGATGGAATGTCTATCGCCGACCGTTTTGCGGTTGATGTGTATCCTACATTGGTATTGCTCGACCCAAAAACAAAATACGTAGGTCGTTATCGAGGCTTTTTTCCAGCCGATTATTTGAGAAATGAGTTAGAAAAAAATAAGAACTTGAAGGGCAAACGTTTTGTGGCACCCAAGAGTTCTACAACTGCTTCTTTGTAGAAAGAAGCACATGGATTGGCTTTATATCTTGAGTCTGAACCTTTTAATGAGTAGGAGCTGCCCCTAAAAAGGCAGCTTTTTTAGTACTCCCAGCTTGTGGGTAATTGCATTTGTCGAGCATAATAAGCAGGACAATATTTATGCACTCGCTCAAGAAGTTTATTAATATCTCGCTCAAATTCTACGTAATAATCTTCGTGAAGTTTTGGTAGTTTTTTCATTATAAACTCTGTGCGTTTCGCTATGTAGAGCGAAATAGTATCGGTCTTGCCACTGTAACGTTCTAAGTTTTGGAGTTGATTATCAAAGAAAGTATTGAGTAAAAAGAGCGTGAGTTCAACTTCACCATATTTATCTTTCGTTATTTTTACGTGTTGCGTTATACGTCCATTCAAATCTCGCATATCCATCATCATCCAACCTGGGGTGTCGTGATACATCTTTGATACCTTCAAAATTTGATTTTTTATTTCTGTACGTTTATGTGGAAGGTCTGATTCGTCTTCGAGTAGCTGAAAATAGAGTTGTTGAATCAATAACTCATTCTTTCCGATAAGCCTTATCAATAGCTTATCTTTTTCTTTTGCAGGCAGGCTTAAAACCGCCTTTTCGAGTTCTTTAGGTAATTTAGGCATACAACAAAAATAGAAAGGATTATGATTAAAACGCCAAAACCTCCGAAATGTTCAGAGGTTTTGGCGTTTTAAGGAATATACTTGGCAATGTATTACTTCGCACTTATGATTTCTACATTAAAGATAAGTGGAGCATACGGCGGGATAGTTGTGCTACTACCCGATGTGCCATAGCCGAGACTCGAAGGAAATACAAGTGTGGCTTTTTCTCCAACTTTCATTTTTAAAAGACCCTCTTCAAAGCCTTTTACTACCGCACCATCGCCCAAAGCTACATTTATTTGGCCAGTATCAAATTGCTTGCCTGTTGCGGCTAAAAAGCCTGTGTATTTAACAGTTGCTAAAAGCCCAGCTTTTAACTGAGTGCCACCTGGAGCCTCAAGCGTACGCAAGAAACGTAATCCTGTTGTAGTTTTTTCGGTAAGCGTTAGGCCTGTAGCCTTTACGTATTCATCAATAATTTGGTCTTCTGAGCGAAGTTTTACGATTTCTAAATCTAATCTTAGGTTAGAATTTGAAGGAATACTTGCACTTGATTGTGAGCCAAATCCTAAAATTGAAGGCATAATGAATGTCCCTTTTTCACCTTCTTTCAGTAAAGAAAGGGCTTCCAAAAAGCCAGCAATGATATTAGATGCACCTAAGGTGATTTTAGCAGGAGCATTGTTGAGCCTTGAGGTACTATCTACTCGTATACCACTAAGTAATGATAAAGTATAATGAAATGTAATTTCATCTCCAATTACTGCATTTCTTCCCAGAGAAACACGGTCAATTGAATATCTCATTCCAGAGTTAGTACTAAGCATTTGGAGGTTTTTCTGACTAATATAGTCAGCTATCTCTTGTGCATTCTTTTTGTTAGTGGCTTCGATGTCATTTTCTAAGAATTTTCCACACGAACTTGCAACAACTAAACTTACTAAAACTAATAGAAACGCAATTTTCTTCATCTGTACTTATTGATATATTTGAAATTTGAACAAGCCTGCTATTAGCAGGCTTGTAGAGGGATTATTTTACGTCTAAAACTTCCATTTCAAAAATTAATGAACTGAAAGGAGGAATTGGGCCACCACCTTGTTCGCCATAAGCTAAATTTGATGGAATGAAGAATATAGCTTTTTCGCCTTTTTTCATCATTGCGAGTGCTTGCTCCCATCCAGGAATTACCGCACCTTGACCAACTGTTACTTGGAATTTAGGGCCAGGCTTACCAACAGAGCTATCAAATACTTTGCCGTCCATTAATTTCCCTGTGTAATCAACCGTAACTATTTGTCCTGCTTTGATTAAATCTCCAGTTCCTTCTTTTACAACGACACGGTACATGCCATATTGTGTTTTTGTGGCATTTGGAAAGTTTTTCTTTGCATAATCTTCCATCAACTTTGCTTCGTTGTTTTTCTTGGCATCTTGAGCTTTTTGGAAATCTTCACGCGTTTGTGTTGATTTGATTTTTACGATAAATCTGAAATCAGAACCTTTCGTTACGCCTGCTGGAAGAGGTTGGTTCATACGAGCAAAAAGTGAGTCAACACTAATGAAAACGGTAGCACTATCGCCTTCAGTAAGGTGCATTAAGGCATTTTCAAAAGAGCCTTTGTAAGTACCTTGTTGAGCCACCATCGTGATTGGTTGGTTGCGTTTATACGTATCTTCAAAAGTCGAGTCATTTGCTGCTTTGATAACCAAATCAAATGTTAAAATATCGCCAGTCTTGATTTTTTTTCCTTTTCCTTCTTCATGAATTTGGTATTTTGAGCCATCAGGGTCTTGCGTAACCTTAAACTGATTACAAGAGAAAAGTAAGCTTGTTGCCGCTGCAACGCTTAAGGTTGTTTTTAAAAAATTTGTCATTGAAATTTATATATTAATTTGAAATTAAGCGATTAAGTATTTGACATTAGATTAGTTTTGCAATGTTTCTTTGTATTGTGGTAATAAAGATAAGAACTTTTCAACGGTTTTTTCTAATGAATCGTTTGAACGCCCACCTGCGGCATTTTTGTGCCCACCGCCATTGAAATGAGTTCTCGAAAACTCGCTTACTGAAAAATCATCAACTGAGCGAAGCGAAATCCGAATCATATCTTCTTTTTCAGTGAAAATAGCCGCCATTACTACACCTTTAATCGAAAGTCCGTAGTTGACAACCCCTTCGGTATCGCCATTTTTTGAGCTAAATCTGCTTAATTCTTCCTTTGAAATAGCCATATAAGCCACATTATATTCAGGAAGATAGGTGAGCTTTTCGCCCAAGACGAAGCCCAAAAACTTCATGCGGTCGAAGGTATTGCTATCAAAAATTTTACGGTGAATTGTACTCGGATGAATACCAATTGAAATCAACTCTCCCGCAATTCGATGTACTTCTTCGCTCGTACTGTCGAATCTGAATGAGCCTGTATCGGTAACCAAGCCCGCATAAAGGCACTCTGCAGCTGGAATATCAATCAGGTGTTTATCTCCGAGTTTTTCGATTAATTCGTAAATTAATTCGCAAGTTGCAGCGGCACGTTCGTTCCAAAAAACAAAATCAGCAAAGTCTTCGGGCTGTTGATGGTGGTCAATTAGCACCTTTTTTGCTGCCGATTGTTTGACAAATTCTTCCATACCTTTAATACGATTCAACGCCGAGAAATCAAGGCAAAAAATCATATCGGCATTAGCAATGAGTTTTTTGGCAGCATCTTGTCGGTCACTTTCAAAGTTTATTACTTCGCTTTCGCCCGACATCCATCTCAAAAAATCTGGATAGTCGGTTGGGGTAATAATTATTGGGAAATGGCCTTTTTTCTTCAAATATGCGGATAACCCTAAAGATGAACCGAGGGCATCGGCATCAGGATTTTGGTGAGTAGTGATAACGATTTGCTTGGGAGAACTCAAGAATTCGTTAAATAACGCTAACTTTTGATTTGACTCTGTAAAAAAATCTTGCATAACTCTACAAAGGTACAAAGGAAAGGTGGTAATTCAAAAATGCCAGTTAAGTGCTTTATTTAGTATGAGATTTTTATTTTTACAAATATTTAAAGCTCGAAAAGACTGTTTCTAAAAGAAGATAACTATTTTTGACAATTATTTACTACGACAAAAAACGCATCATTAATTCAATTTTAACTGACTAAAATGAAAAACCTAACCCTCCTTTTTTTACTGATAAGTTTGTCGATTTCGGCTCAGAAAAAGACCACAGCTCCTACAAAACTCTCAAAACCCAAATTAGTGTTGGGTATTATGGTTGACCAAATGCGTTACGATTACCTTTATCGCTACTATGATAAATATACCGAAGGTGGCTTTAAGCGACTCATGAACGAAGGTTTTAACTGTAAAAACAACCATTATCATTACGCAAGTACAATCACTGGCCCAGGTCATGCTGCGGTTTATACAGGTTCGGTGCCTGCTGTCAATGGAATTATTGGCAACGAATGGTATGACCCTTTGGCCAATAGAAGCGTTTATGTAGCTGAAGATACTACCGTACGTGCTGTTGGAACTGATGCCGCAGCAGTTGAAGGTAAACGCTCGCCAGTAAATATGCACACGACCACGATTACCGACCAGTTGAAAATTGCGAGTGAGTTTCGTTCAAAGGTAATCGGTATTGCGGTAAAAGACCGTGGAGGTATTTTGCCAGCGGGTCATTCAGCCGATGCGGCCTATTGGTTCGATGCCAAATCGGGTAATTGGATTACGAGTACGTATTATATGAATGATTTGCCACAATGGGTAAAAGATTTCAATGCTTTGAAGATGCCCGATAAATTGATGGCTCAGAAATGGGAAACGCTTTTACCGATTGAACAATATACCGAAAGTGAAGCCGACAACCAAGAGTATGAAAATGTGATGTCGGGCGAGAAACTACCTGTGTTTCCGCATACGGTTGCCAATTATGGAGCAATTCCTGCTTCGCCTTACGGTAATACAATCACGAAGGAAATTACTTTAGCGGCTCTCAAAAATGAGAAAATGGGACAAGGAAAAGAAACTGATTTCTTGTGTGTGAGTTTCTCAACACCAGATTATGTAGGCCATGCAACGGGAACGCATTCAATCGAAATTGAAGATATTTACTTGCGTCTTGACCGTGACATTGCTGAAGTTTTGAGCAAGCTCGATGCAACTTTGGGCAAAGGTAATTACTTGGTTTTCTTGACTGCCGACCACGGAGTAACAGATATTGCGGGTTTCTTGAAAAAACACAAAATTCCGTCGGGAACTATAGAGTTGGGTAAAGAAGTAAGTTATTTAAATGGTGAAATAGCGGCCAAATTTGGCGAGGGCAAATGGATAAAAGCACAAGACAATTATCAACTATACCTTGACCACGAGCTAATGGCGAAGAAAAACGTAAGCATGAGTCAAGTTTATGAATTGGTAAAGGAAAAAATGTTGATTTTGGGTTCGTCGGTTTATCAAGTAGTAAACTTGCATGATATTAGTTCGGCCACCATTCCGCCTTTTTATAAGCCACTCATTGAAAATGTGTATAATCCGAAACGTAGCGGTGATATCATGCTTTTGTTTGAACCCGCGTGGTACAGTGGCTTTAAGAAAGGCACAACGCATGGAACCATGTGGCAAAGCGACCGCCATGTGCCATTAGTTTGGTATGGTTGGAAAATTCCGCAGGGCGAAACCGTAGAACAAACTTACATTGCTGATATTTCGGCAACATTGGCTGCTTTACTAAATGTTTTAGAGCCAAATGGCTGTGTGGGTAGCCCTATTAAAGATATTTTTAATAAGAAATAAAGTTCGTAGGAGTTGGGTTTTGGATTAGCTCCTGAAAACCGAACTCCTAAAACCTAATCCCTGATAAAATGATATTGATAAAGGGCGTACCGTTAAAGAAAATACAAGGAATTACACTTTTTCCGTTCATAATCGTACGCTCAAAAAAGCCAAGTAAGGTGCTGATTAACCATGAGAAGATTCATATTCGTCAGCAACTTGAACTCTTGATTTTACCTTTTTATATTTGGTATGTTGGCGAATGGCTGTATCATTATGTGCGTTGTCGTAGTTTTTGGCGAGCCTATCGCCAAATAAGTTTTGAGCAAGAGGCTTACGATAACGAAGAAGATTTTGAATACTTGAAAAACCGAAAATTCTGGAATTTTCTTGTGTATAATTAGTCAATAGGGGGCGTATTAGATACGCCCTTTTTTATTTTGTAATTCTTCCCAAAAGCACTCCTTCAACAATCAGATATTGAGCGGCTATGTAAGTTGCCATCACCCAAAGTCCCGAAAGAGGAATCGAAAAAGCAAATTTATTAATGGCAATCAATGAGTCGGAAATGATAAATAAAGTTGCCCCGATTAAGATAAAACGGTAGCTTTTTTGGTTGGTTTGGCGTTCGACTGCTGTAATTCCCATCCACATAATAGCTGTGGCGTATGCAGAGATAGGTATCATGAAACCTGTAGGTATTTTATTACTCAGCAGTAAGACGAATAGAAGACCATAAATAATAAAAGGAAAACGTTTGTTATAGTTGATAACTCCCGCAGGTTTAAATACGGCTGAATAGCATATTTGTGCCACCAAAAACGAACCTAATCCAAGCAGAAAAAATTGCGGGTTTTTGCCTTGAAACATCAAAAAAGTATCGCCGAGACATGAAAAAATCAGCGAAACCAGCATTATTTTATCGGAAGTATTTATGTTTTGTTTTACTTTCTGGAAATAAAAGAAAAACAAAGTAATCATTAGCAATGGCTTTGATACATAATTGAGCCATTCGAGGTCGAGAAGTCCCGATGAGATATTGATAATGCCCAAAGCAAAATAAAAGATGGTTTCGTTACGAGTCATGGTTACTTGCGTTTAGTTGTATTCCGATTGCTTCTGCTAAAATGATTGCTTTTTCCATTGGTTTGAAATCGACATTGGACAAAATATCCGTTGGGCGATGAATGTTTGGCATTCGACCATTTTTATCAAGTGCCGCCAATGTTACTGATGGAATTCCCGCCCGCTGAAACCAAACCGAATCGAAGTCGGCTGTGTGCCAAGCACCTGTTTTTACGTCTTTCAGCGAAGCTACGTTGGCCGTAATTTCTTTGGCTGTTTTCACCAGTTCGTTGTCATACACAATCGTTGACCAGCTACCCGTTTGGGTGATTATTTTCAAGTCTCCACTTCCAAGCGTATCAAAATTTATCAGATAAGTTTCTTTCGTAAACTCCTGATAATGAGCTTTCATATACGCCCTTGCTCCAATCATACCCACTTCCTCTGCCCCAGTTATAACCAGTTCAATATCAAGGTTTTGTAGATTTTTATTCCAAAGCTTTTGAGCTGCTTCTGTAGCTGCCGCAACGCCTGTTGCGTTATCTGAGGCACCATTTGAGTAACCCAATCTAAAAAAATCAACTGTTGCCGTAATACCTTGAATAATAAAATAAAGAGCCAAAATATTAGAAACCAAAAGCAGAAAATCATTGGGTATCAGAAACTGCGAAATAGTCAAAAACTGAGCAACCATCATCAGAATTAAACTCATTTTCAGCGATTTACGGAAATTGCCAACCATTTCGGGGCGATACAACAATGAAATAGGAGCGGTATCCCAATGTGCCATTAGAATCAGCTTCTTGGCTTTTGCAGAAGTAGTTTTATCTTTAATGACGAGATTATGAGACTTGACCAAAGGTGGAAAGTTCGTCACGGGCGAAGCATACCAATTGAAATACAACATGGCCATCGTAACGAAAACGAAGGTAATGACTAAACCCAAAATCGAAGAAAAATTCAAGCAAATCAATCCCGCAGAAAGACCTAAAATGAGCCACCACACTACCGAGATATACGTTTTGGGTGTTCGGAAAGGCTCTCTACTAACTATTTGATTAGTAAACTGTTGCGTTAGAAAATCAAGTACAGGTGCTTCGTTTTTGGTAGCAACCCCGCGATTTGGGAATGATGTGAGTTTTTCAACGATTTGTTTAGGTGTCATTTTTATGGATTAGGAGTTAGGTTTTAGGGATTAGTTTTTGGGGATTAGGTTTTAAGCATTAGGTTTTTATCTTTTCTTAATTGTATGGACGAACTACCATCCTAAAACCTAACGCCTAATCCCTAACTCCTAAAAGCTATTCACCATCAAAAAAAGCCTCGATTTCTCTCCAAGTTTTGAAGCGTTGGTAGCCTTCGAGTTTTTGGTTATGAATCGCATCAAACAACAATGCTTTTCCTTTAAATGTGCTGAGGTTTTTTTCGTGGTCATCAATCAGATAATCGGCTGAAATAATGCTTTTATCGCCACAAAGTACAATATTTTTCCATGAAATAAACGGAAAATGCTCCTCCAGCCACTCAACTTTTTCTTTCAACGAATTTGGAAACTCAACCGCCGCCGAAACAATAAAAATATCAAAGCGGTCGTGTAGTTTTTTGATTACTTCAACGGCATCGGGCATTACTTCGAGCGTTCTAAAAAAGTTTGGTTTAAAGATTTCTGCTCTTACTAAATGATAATTTTCTTCTGCTAAAACATCATAATATCCTTTATCTATGAAATGATACTCTTGAAAATCAGTTCCAACTAATTGATTATAAATATCTAAAATTTTCTTTCCTGCGGCCGCCATTACATCGTCCATGTCTATCGCAATACGTTTTTTTGTCATAATTCTTTCGAAGTTTGTTTTTTTGCTAAGATAATTGTTTTGAGTAGAATTATAAAAAAATGAGGTGCCAAGATTTCTCTTGACACCTCTATCTTAACTAATTAATGCGTTTACTGAATTGTTACATTGAAATCAATATTTACATCATCGCTACCAGGACTTGTGCTACCATTTTTGCTTGGAGTACCATTAACAGGAGGTTGGTGGCGTAACTGAACCTTGAGCTGACCTGTTCCTGCTGCACCAGTTCTTACACTACCCGTGAGGCCTACATTAAAGTTTCTTGAATCTTTATCGCCATAGGTATAAGTCAGCAAACTGCTTGGCGTTGGGGTATAAATAAACAAATGTTCATCTTTTTCGTTGGCCACTTCGTTTGTGATATTATTTACAGGGGTTTTAGACTCATCAAGTATCTCAATTGTCATGGTGTAAGTAGTATTTGGTTTCAAACTAATTGTCGAAACTGTAGGAGTTTTACCTCCATCGCCATCGGGGTCTGAATAAGCAAATGTTTGTGTGCTTCCGTTGGTTGTAAAATTGAGTTTGACGCTCGTAATTAGTTCGTTTTCATCTTCTGTATCAATACTCTCTTTCTTGCAAGCAAATAGAGCAAGTCCTAAGATTATACTTAAAACTAAAGGGTTTTTAAATGATTTTTGTAGCATAGTCTTGTTTTTGAAATGTTATTACTTTTGCATTGTTGTTGCAAATATAAGTTGCAATAATTTTAAATGCAATAATGTTGCAATAATTTTCAAAAAGAATATTTCGCACGGAAAACAATATTTCTGCCTATTTCGTCAGCATAGTATCTAAAACGGTTTAGATAGTCTCGATAAGTAGTATTTAATAAATTACTGACTGTCATCGAAACATTGAGCGAAGATGTCTTTTTGATAGCAAATTGTCGACTAATCGCTGCATTCCAAAGTGTATAGGCTGATGGAGGAGGGGCAAAGTCACCGCCGTATTCGTTAAACACAATTTCAGAGTTCGGAATATCAGTAAAAATTATTCTTGTAGGAACTCGATTTTGCTTAGCTACATACAAATTCGTTAGTGAAATGGTCGTCTTTTTGTGGTCGAATCTAAGTGTATTTTCGATACGGTTGGCTGGAATCTGAATCAGCGGCTGGACATGGCTCAAATCTTGAGCTTTCAGGTAGGAAAGTTTAGAATTAAGCGATATTTTTTTGATGACTTGAAGAGTAGTGGTTAAATCAAATCCCTGAAAAAGTGCCTTGGTTTGTGTATATAAAAACTCTGGAAATGCTCCACGAATAGTCAATGCTGGCCGCCCAGTTGGCGAAAGAAATATATAATTATTGATAAAGTTGTTATACAAATGAAATTCTGCTTCAAAAATTTGTGAAACATAATTGACTGTAAATGAGGTATTTAGTGCTTTTTCGGGATTTAGATTTTCATTGCCACGCTCAAAACTGGCTGCTCCATGATGCACACCGTCGCTGTATAGCTCATTGACGGTTGCAGCACGCCAAGCAGTGCTGATATTAGTTAAGAAATTCCAACGGGCATTTGGACGAAAATTGACGCCAACCGTACCCGTAAAATTCTGATTATTACGTTGGTTATTGATAGTATTTTGTTCGCCACGAGGAATTCGATAAACATTCAGATGTCGAAAATCGTATCTGAAACCACCTTCAATTTCCCATTGCTTTCGCACGATTCTTTCGATAATAAAAACTCCCGAAGTAAAATTTTGGAAATTAGGAATCAGTACCGTTGAAGAACGTGGCTCTGTTAGCGTACCAGTCGTGAGGTTTTCTTGGTACAAACTATTGATACCAACCGAACCAGATAAAACCTTTAGTAAAGGCTTATGCTCAAACAGCAATTCCCCCGTATAAGTATTAAGTTTAAATAGTTGAGCCAGATTTTTATCTCCTCTCAAAATATCAATCTCTTTTCTGAAATCATACTGCCTTCCTAAAGTTAGCGATAAAACTCCGCTTCGATTTTTAACAGTATTTTTGATTTTCAATAGATTATGAAGCACATCTTGATATGGTCGGCCGATATTATAAGTAAAAGTTTCGGGCGTATAAATTGGCAGTGGACTTCCACGTTTGATGGCCTCAATCAAATCAGAAACATTACCAATGTGCGAACCAGAAAAAACGGCAATTTGAGTATTGAATTGACTAAAAAACACGTCAGAGGCCCAGTTTTTTCTTTTATAGTTAGCTGATAATGAATAGTTTACTTCTTCAATACCCGTATTTGCCAGTCTATAATTTGGTGTCGAAATATCTCCACCACGTTTGTAAGTCCCTTGCACTCGATACCCAATAGCGTACGGAATTTTGCTTGCTTTTTTAGAATTTGAATTAATAAAACCTCCTTCAATGATTCCTGAATTAACCGTTTGGCGGCCATTCGTAAAATACACACTATTGATTTCTCCTTTCAGCACAGTAGAGTCGGGGAGGGCATCGGGTTCGAGCATGATTACGCCCGCAATCGCATCTGAGCCGTAGCGTACACCTGCTGCACCTTTCAAAACCGTAATTTTTTTAGCCACAAACGGGTCAATTTCGGGAGCGTGTTCGCTACCCCATTGTTGGCCTTCTTGCCTTACGCCATTATTCATTATCAAAACCCGATTCGAGTGCATGCCATGAATGACAGGTTTGGCAATCGAACTGCCTGTTTGTAAGGTAGTTACGCCCGAAATCTGCTTCAAGGCTTCGCCCAGTGATTGCCCACGAGTTTGGTCGAGAGCAGCATTTTCGAGCGAAGTTTTATTTTGAGTAAGATTCTCAATTTTCTGAGCTTTAATATCAATGTTGGCTAAGTGCAGTTCGGTTTCCGAAAGTTTGATGTTCTGTTCAGCACCATGTTCTAAGTTAATGGTGTAAGTTTTTTCTTCATAACCCACAATGCGGCCGATAACAGTATATTTTCCTTGGCAAATATTGGCTATTCGATAAAATCCTTTGGCATCGGTGCTTACACCTTTGTTGAGTTCCTTTATTAGCACAACTGCTCCAACAATTGGCTGTTTGGTGACACCATCTTGCACAATTCCTTGAATGAAGCAGTCGCAATCTTTTGGTGTTTGAGCGAAAACTTTTGTTCCGAGAAATAGTAAAATTATATTTAGAAATAATGTTTTCTTCATTTTTGATTTTTGCACAATTTAGAAAATTGTGTTACGAGTAAATGCAACAATATTGCAAATGTAATAAAAAATCCTCGTTGAATCGTTCAACGAGGATTTTTTATATGTTTCCCAAGGAAGACTTCGCTCAAAGCGAAGTTTTCCTTAAACTATTCTGCTACTCTCGAATAGTATTTATTATAGATAGCTTCGTAGCGTTTAGCTGCGGCTTCTTGGTTATTTCTGCTGCAAATATTGGCAATTACCTGTAAGTTACGAAGGTTGATTTGCAAATAATCTTGGATATTATCAGGCATCCATTCCGCACTTTTCTGACCTGCTTTCTGAGTAAAGTATGCCAAGTTTCCATCAGCACGCTTCGTGATTGTTTCGGCAATTTCCATTGCTTTCTTGCTATCACCTACTTCAAAATAATACATCACGTAGTTCGTGCAAAGTTGGTCGTAAGGAATTACATTATCTGGCAATACTTTATTGGCATAGTCAAGTACTTCTTTGGCTTTGGTTTTCTTTTCTTCTCTAACCAATTGGTCAGCTAAACGTAAGAACGCCAAACGAGCCGTAATGATAGGCACTTTCAAGTATGTTTCCGAATCGTAATAAACATTCGGGTTGTCCATGCCTCTCCAAGCCATTTTCTTCAACATATTGTCATACATGATGTCAGTATTGGCAAAACCATCATCGCCTTGGCTCACTTTGATTGGCAATAAACGGTAAGCATAACCTTCCAACTGCATATAATCTTTTAGATTCAAATAGTTGTCGTTCGCCAATGTTCCTGCAAAATAAATTGGGCGTTTCCAGTTATTTTGAGCAATCATTTCGAGCTGCATCAAATCGTTTTTCAACAAATCACGTTTGCCGATATTCCAAGTAATTTGGCCAGTCAAATATGGTTCAAATTGTTTTGGAACGAAGCCCATTTTCTTTACCGCCTCAACATCATAATTCAAAAAAAGGCTATCCGATGGCAATGAATTGATGCTTTCGCCAGTTGTCAATGGAATCTGAATCGCTGGATCGTTTTTCTTTACTAATTCCAAATAATCTTTCAAGTTGATAGGGTCGTTCAGACGCTCAACAAAAGGAATTTGGTCGTTTACACCACTCAATAATTGGTCGGTCGTAAACGTAATCGGTAAAGCTTCTGATTGGTAAGTTTTGCGTTTCATTTGCTCACAATACCAGTCTGTACCTAATAGGCTGAGGTTACATACACGCACGTCCGTACGGAAACCTTCAACCTCCTGCACATACCAAAGCGGGAAAGTATCGTTATCGCCACCCGTAAACAAGATGGCATTTGGGGCACATGAATTCAATAAGTTTTTAGCAAAATCTACTTGGTGGTAGCGGCCTGAGCGGTCGTGTCCTTTCCACGTTTGTGGAAGCATAATCAATGGCACTGCCAAACCAACAACCGTAGCTGCAACGGCTCTGCTTTGTGTATTTTTGATGAATTTCAATACATAATCAAACAAGCCCATTACGCCAAGACCTACCCAAATAGCCCAAATGTAGAACGAACCAACATAGATATAATCACGCTCACGTGGTTCGACTGGCGGCGAGTTAAGGTAAACAACCAAGCCAATACCTGTAAATAGGAACAATAAGAACATTACAAGAGCATCACGTTCACGACGGAAATAGTGATATAATAAGCCCAAAATACCTAAGATTACTGGTAAACCATAAAAATTTGTACGGCCACGATTTTCTTTAATAGCAGGTGGTAAATTATTTTTAGACTCTAAAATATTTGTCGGCCCTGCTCCTTCAACATCGCTTGAGCGTCCCCAGAAATTCCAAGCAAAATAACGCCAATACATGTAGCCCATTTGGCGTTTCATCATGTAGCCAATATTAGTGAAAAGCGTTGGCTTTTGACCTTCAGCAAGCCCCATTTCTCTACGATAAATCTGTTGATGTCCACCATCACTGCTCCACATACGAGGTAAGAGGCTTTCGCTATTTGGTCCCCAAATGTAGTTTGGTTTGTAGTCATATACTTCGTATTTGTCTTTCCCCATTTTATAAATAGGCTCACCATTTTCGATTGATTCGAGTTTACCAGTGAAAACTGGGCCATATAATAACGGACGGCTACCATATTGCTCACGTTTCAAGTACGAAACATAGTTCAGTACGTTGCTCGGATTGTTTTCGTTGATTGGAGGATTGTAATTTGAACGAATCAACGCGATTGTGTAAGATGAATAACCAATCAATACAAATGCAAATGAAATCAATGCCGTATTGGCAATCACCATGCCTTTCTTTTGCGTGTAGAAAATTCCGTAGCTTAATGCTCCAACAAGCACAATAACGAAGAAGATAATCCCCGAACTAAATGGCATTCCGAAGGTATTAACGAAGAGTTTTTCAAACGTAAAGCCAAGTGATGGGAAACCCGTAATTACACCTACGTTTACTACACCTAAAACCACCATTCCTACTAAAAAGGCTGCAATACCACCCTTCCAAGTAATTTTCTTGGCTTTTTTGTAGTAATATACTAATCCGAGAGCGGGAATTGTAACGAGGTTGAGCAAGTGAACCCCAATTGAAAGACCTACTAAATAGGCTGTAAAAATCAAGAAACGATTAGCTTTAGCTTCATCTTCGATGATTTCCCAACGGAATGCTGCCCAAATTACGATTGCCGTAAAGAATGACGACATACCGTAAACCTCGGCCTCAACTGCCGAAAACCAAAACGAATCAGAAAAAGCATATACCAATGAGCCCACAGCACTTGCCCCAATCACTAAGATTGTTTGGGTTGTGTCGAGTTCTTCTCCTTTTTTGCCGAAAACTTTACGAGCCAAAAGCGAGATTGTCCAGAACATAAACAAAATCGTAAAAGCACTGGCAATTACTGAAACCATATTGACCATCAACGCCACTTTCGTTACATCGTTACCTGCCAATAATGAAGCCATTCGGCCAATCAATAAGAAAAGAGGGGCACCAGCTGGGTGTGGAACTTGTAGTTTGTACGAGCAAGCAATAAACTCTCCGCAGTCCCAAAAGCTGGCGGTAGGTTCAACGGTGAGAGTATAGGTAATAAGTGAAACGGCAAAAACCGCCCATCCGACGATGTTATTGAGCCTTGTGAAATTGTTCATTTTTTGAGATTAGTGAATGAATATTCTCTTGGAAAAAGCAAATTATTAATTGGACCTTCCTTTATGACCCAAAATTAGGGAATTTGCAGGATAATTAGGCAGAAAAGAAACTTAAATTATCTTAAAATACGTGAAAATCATGGAATAGTAGGGGTAAATTGAAAGAAAAATTTAACCAAAATTTGAGTCATAGTTTTAAAATGCATTTATGATTTAGGTTTTTGCATAAACTTTCTAATTCCGAAAATCAATAATAAACCAAAGACCAAATATAGTGCCGATGTTGCACTGATTGATGCACTCATGCCATATTTAGTGCTTGCATAGGCAATAGCGATAGGAGCGATACCACCACCAAACCAGCCAATGGAGTTCATAAAACCAACGGCAGTTGCCCGATTTTTGGGCTTGACAACATCGTGCAGCGATGCCCAAATATTGGCATCATACAATCCTTTGAAATATCCAAAACCAATGAGGCCAAGAATCAGAATCGGTATCGAGAATGTCCAACCTGCCAAAAATATAAATGGCACTCCCATGAGCAAACCAATGCTTTGTGTCATCATTCGGCCGCCACGGTAGGTCTTTACTAATCTGTCGGCTAAAAAGCCACCCGAGATAACTCCCAGCACCGATGCCATTTGTAGGTAGAATGTGGCATTAAGCCCTGCCATTGAAAGGCTCATATTGAATTTATTGTAGAGAAACGAAGGCATCCAAGTCAAGAAAATGCTGGCCACAAAATTTGCTCCCACAAAAACCGCCACCAAAATCCAAACCATTGGTTGGCTGAAAACTTGCTTGATGTTAGCTAAAATATTGCCTTGTTTCAAATCAAGTAATACGTGTGAGCCATCTTCGATTTCGTCGTGTGCTTCTGCTTGTCCACGAACGGGTTCTTTCAGAAAACCAAGAAGCACTACACCAAGCAAAACCCCTAAACCACCGAAAAGATAAAAACTTGTTTGCCAACCATAGTATTGTCCCATGAAACCTGCCACAGTTCCACCCGCAATCGTACCTGCATACACACTTGATTGATGAAACGACATAGCTTTTGAGCGAGTCTCTTTACTGTGATAATCGCTCAGAAGCGACATCGAAGCAGGAAAATAAAATGCTTCGCCGAAACCTTCTAAGGCTCGACAAATAACTAAATGAATATAATTAGTCGAAAGAGCAGTGCCGATAGTAACCAATGACCAAAAAATAAGCCCGCCAATGATAAGTGTTTTACGTGGTAGTTTATCGCCAACGATTCCTGCTATTGCTCCAAAACCCGCATAGACCCACATAAAGGCTGCTCCAACAATACCGAGCTGAATATCACTCAGTCCCATTTCTTGTTTTAAAAGTGGAAATACAGAAAAGATTGCTTGGCGGTCGGCGTAGTTGAAGAAACAGACAAACCATAACATAAAAACAACCCACCATTTGTAATTTTTGCTCATGTAGTTTTCATTAGTTTCTGCAAAATACTTTGAAAAACTTTATGGTGAAACTTTTTATGTTTTTTCGGATAAAAAATTTGATAATTTAAAGATGAACAAGGTGTAAGTGTAGATTTTAAGCATAAAAAAACGGTTTGAAGATTATCTTCAAACCGTGTTAAAAGACTATTTTTCTATGATTGGTTAATGAAAGAAATCTTTCATTTTATCAAAAATACTTCTATCGTTTTTATCGGCTTTTGGCTGGAAATTAGGCGAATTTCTGAGCTTTTCGAGAATAGCTCTTTCTTCCGAAGTAATCGAAGTTGGCGTAAACAAACTCAAATGCACTAATTGGTCACCAACACCGTAGCTGTTTAGTTCCTTCAAACCTTTGCCTTTCAGACGTAAGATTTCACCCGATTGTGTTCCAGCCTTGATATTTATTTTTACTTTTCCTCCTACCGTCGGAATTTCAACATCTTTACCCAAAGCGGCATCTGCAAAATTCATGCGTAACTCATAAACAATATTGCTACCATCACGCTTGAGTTCTGGATGTTCTTCTTCTTCGATGACAATCAATAAATCACCCGCAATTCCGCCACGAGTTGGAACATTACCTTTGCCAGTCATCGAAAGCTGCATTCCTTCGGCTACACCCGCAGGAATTTTGATTGAAAGTAAATCTTCGTTTAGCTGACGGCCTTCTCCAAAACACACATCGCAACGCTCCGTAACTACTTTACCTTCACCTTGACAAGTCGGACACGGACTCGTAGAAACCATCTGCCCGAGCATTGTATTTACAACTTTGCGTACTTGTCCTTGGCCGTTACAGGTTGTACAAGTTTTGAGCGAAGTGCCGTGTTTTGAGCCATTTCCGCTACATGTATTACACGAAACGTAGCGTTTTACTTTTATTTTCTTTTCTACACCATTGGCAATTTCTTCTAAGTCAAGTTTGAGTTTAATTCTCAAATCCGACCCTTTTCTTACGCTTGGGCCACCGCCACGTCGGCCACCTCCTCCGCCAAAGAAACTACTAAATGGGCTGTCATCACCGAAAACACTGCCGAAAATATCTTCCATGTTTACGCCCGCACCACCACCGAAGCCACCTGCTCCGCCTACACCTTGATGCCCAAACTGGTCGTAACGTTGACGTTTTTCTGCATCAGATAATACGCCGTAGGCTTCGGCAATTTCTTTAAATTTTTCCTCTGCGGCTTTATCTCCAGGGTTTTTATCTGGGTGATACTGTATAGCCAGCTTTCTATAGGCTTTCTTTAAATCATCTTCTGAAGCATTTTTAGCAACGCCCAGTATTTCGTAATAATCTTTTTTCTGTGCCATATCTTTTTGAGTTCTGAATTTTGAGTTCTGAGTTCTGAGTGATTTTTAGCTAATATTTTCGTAGCTTATTCAACTCAGAATTCAGAACTTATAACTCAGAATTATTTTATGAACCCACTACCACTTTTGCGTAGCGAATTACTTTATCGTTTAGGTAGTATCCTTTTTCTACTTCATCAATTACTTTGCCTTTGTTTTCATCGCCCGCTGCAAATTGTGTGATGCACTCATGAAGTTCAACATCAAAATCTTTTCCTTTAGCTTCAATGGCTTTTACGCCTTTGCTGGCCAATGTTTTTTGGAATTTATTGAAAATCAAGGCAATACCTTCTTTCAATGGTTCTACTTCTGAAACAGTTTCGAACGATTTATTGGCACGCTCGAAATCATCAACAATCGGAATGAGTTCTTTGATTAAGCCTTCTGAGGCATTCTGAATCATTTCGATTTTTTCTTTTGATGTGCGACGACGGAAATTCTCGAAGTCGGCATATAAACGTAAATATTTATCTTTTGCTTCGGCGAGTTGTGCTTCGAGTGATGCCGATACCGATTCTTCTTCTACTATTTCTTCTTGTTCTTCGATAGTTTCTTGTGTTTCAACGGTTGTTTCTTCTGCTATTTGCTCGTTCGTAACTGTCGCTTCTTCTTTATTATCTGCCATTTTGTAATCTATTTTATTTTGTGCAAATTTCGACAATTATTTTGCCAATAAGAAATTTACTGACAAGATGGCAGAAAATAACAATTTTGTTGCTGTTGAAAGATGACATTTCAAAAATGGCACAGTAGTTTGTTGATTTTAACACAGAAAAATTTATTAAAAAACGTAAGGTAATGGAAAGAATTAATGTATCGACTGGAGCAAAGTGGGAAGACATCGTTGGGTATTCACGTGCGGTAAAGATTGGTAATGTAATAGAAGTAACTGGTACGGTGGCTACTGATGGAAGTGGCGAACTCGTAGGCAAAGGTGATGTTTATCTGCAAACGAAATTTATAATTTTGAAAGTTGAGAAAGTGCTTGAGCAGCTCGGTGCTTCGTTGAAAGATGTGGTACGTACGCGTATTTTTGCAACGGATATTTCTAAGTGGGAGGAAATCGGAAAGGCTCACGGAGAGTTTTTCGGAACAATAAAACCTTGCACAACAATGGTTCAAGTAAGTGCCTTGATTGGAGCCGACTATTTAGTAGAAATTGAATTTTCGGCAATAGTAGGGGCATAAAATACCAGAGGTTAGATTCAAGATATTTCTACTCTCGTATCTTGAGTCTAACCTCTGGTATTATTACTCTATACCAAACTATTTCTGATGGCATAAGCCACTAAACCCGCCGTATTTTTGAGTCCAAGTTTTTCCATCATTCTTAGGCGATGGCCTTCAACAGTGCGTGGGCTGAGCGATACAATATCACCGATTTCGGCGGTGGTTAGACCCTCGCAGATATGTTTCAACACTTGTATCTCACGCTCCGAAAGGTCAGTTTTATAATTAAATATCTTGCTTTCTTGCTGCGGTTTACGATTCATTTTGCGAAGCATAATTTTGCTCACAAAATCGCTAAAATAGATATCGGTTTCGTTTACTTTTCTGATGGCCTTTTCTACTTCTTCGGGGTCAGTATCTTTCAATAAATAGCCATTTGCTCCGATTTCCATCAGATGTAATACAAATTGGTCTTCGTCTTGCATCGAGAGTATCAAAACCTTCGTATCAGGAAATTGAGCTTTTACGATTTCAGTAGTTTTTATGCCGTCGAGAATAGGCATTTGTAAATCTAAAAGTACTACATCAATGGCCTGATTTTGAAGTTTATCAATAAATTCTTGGCCATTAGTAGCTTCCATAACTACCTCAAAATCAGGTACTTGTTGAAGAATTGAAATCATTCCCTTACGGAATAAATTATGGTCGTCAACGACCGCTAATTGTATCTTTGACATGGCGGTATAGGGTATGAATTTAAAGAAAGCTTCTTTAAACTCTGTTTTTTAAATAGGTATTTCGATGATAGTTTTTGTGCCTTGCCCTATTGCCGATTTTACTTCAATAGTGCCATTAATTACGCTTAGGCGACTTTCCATGTTTCGAAGGCCTAAACCAGATTTGGGGTCGTTGCGTATGGCCGCAAAATCAAAGCCTTTACCATCATCCGTAAAATTAAATATAATCTTATTATTATCTTTAGTTAGTGTCAGCGTAATTTCTTTTGCCTCCGAATGTTTGAGGGCATTATTGACCAACTCTTGAATGAGACGATAGATGGTCAGTTCAATTTTTTTATCGAAACGCTCTTTTGCCGAAATGCCCTCGTGATTAAATGTAAAAGAAGAAGTAGAAGCTAAATGAACTTTTTGGATAAATTCATCGACCGAAAGTATCAAACCAAACTCTTCGAGGGTGCTTGGTACGAGTTCTTTGGAAATTCTGCGTACTTGCCCGATTGATTGTTCAAGTAACTCACGGGTTTGTTTGCCCATTACGGCTAAATCTTCGGCACTATCAAGTTTTCGCAGGAGTTGATTAAAACTCATTTTGGTAACCGAGAGCATCGCCCCAACTTCATCGTGTAGGTCTTTGGCAATTCTGACTCGCTCAACTTCTTGCACTTCAAGGGCTGATTCGAGCATTTGGCGTTGCATTTCGTTTTTTAATTCTTGCATTGCCTTTTGTTGCTCATATTTTTGCTTCAGTTGTTGTTGCTGATAGATAATAACAAAAATTATTAACCCTATTCCCATAAATAATAGGATAGCCATGCCTGAAATTATAAGTACAGAGTTAGAACTATTCAACATTTTGTTTGGTGAATTTACTTGTCCAAAAAGCAATACTAAGTAAAATCATAAAGGTAAAAATAAATAACTGAGTAATATTACCGAAATATAGTCTAAATAGCTCTTTTTGCGTTGTTGTAGAAATTGTATATTGCCAAAATAGGTAAATAAACAGCGTTCCACAGGCAAATATTAGAAAAGCCGCACTAATCCAAAAAGGGGGATGTTTTAAGATATTGGATATTCTTATTTCTGTGATAATAGAATGAAAGTGTAAAAATACGAATGAGATAACCACAGCCTTATTCAGAGTGAAAGAATAACCCGCAACCTCTTCCCAACTGAATCTGAAAATATTGTTTAAGATTGCAATCAAGGTTAAAGTAATAACTACTTTCTGTTTTGTGCGTGAAGATTCTACTATTTTGAAATACAGCCATCCCGTAATTAACATTCCAACCCATTCATTGATATTATGTAGATAGGCGTTGTGTAATCTTGCTGCTGCTGTAACCCATTCGAGTATATCAAAAATGACGTATGTTATCAGGTAAAAGAGTAAAATCTTTAATTCTGAGGTTAGTTTTTGGCGTCCATATATAGCTATTATTATCGGCAACCAAGCTGTAATACTTGCCAATAATGTTAATGGATTTTTTAATGACATACTGATGAATCTTTCCCACATAGATTAAATGATATTAGTTATTCGTCACATTGTTGTGGGCATAGTGGACCATCTGCTAAATAATCGTCATCGCCTCCGTCTTTTATTCCATTTTTATCTTTTACTATTTTTTTGGCATCTTCATCAACCGCAACCAAGATTACGCGTGGATTTCCATCTTCGTCTTCAGCGTGGTAAACTCTAATACCTTTGGTCGTTTTTTTTGAAAGTAATTTTTTTAGTTGGTCGATTCCAAAAAATTCTCCTCTGATAGGCTCTTGGATATTCTCACAGCGTTTACCTTTTAGATAGTTTTCTTGTAAACGAGTTGCTGCTGCAGTTGAAACAAATTGTCCCTCTGTTCCTTTAAATTTTGGAGGCATTATGTTAGATAGAAGTTTTTACTTTTATTAATAATTAAAACAATAATAGGTACTTTAATAGATAATTACAAGTTGCGACACTTTAGTACTGGTGTAATGTATTGATAATGAGTGATTTGTATTTGTTAGTGCGTAAAAACCCCTAATAATTTAAGTAGTTTTACGTTTAATTTGTTTAAAATAAAAACCCCTCAAATCTTTTCAGAATGAGGGGCTTTGTACTGAAGTCAAATTTAACTTAGAAAAAAAACTATACTTTTTTCACGTTAACTGCATTCAAACCTTTACGGCCATCAACAACGTCGAACTCAACACGGTCGTTTTCACGAACCTTTACGCCGTTTAAGCCCGTCACGTGAAGAAAAATTTCTTGTCCTGAAGCATCATCAACAACAAATCCAAAGCCTTTAGTTTCGTTGAAGAATTTTACTGTACCTGTTTGCATTGAAATAAAATAAATTAAAAGAGTAAATAAATGAAATGCAATGTACGTATTTTTTGAGAAAAAACAAGTTTTCATGAAAAATATTTTTGTACTAAACCAATATTTGATTGTACAAAATCTTAGTGCTAATTATTATTTTACTGTTAAACCCTTGACAAACACGAAATTTTCATTAACTTCGTATTCACTTTTTCAAAACAATGCTAAAAACAGGAAGATTTAGATACTTAGTTGAAAACCAACTTTTTGGGGTTTGTTCTCGGCTCGGCGAAAAGCTCAACTTTTCGGCAGGAAGTGTTCGTATATACTTCATTTACGCATCGTTCTTTACATTCGGCTCCCCAATTATCATTTATTTGGTACTCGCTTTTTGGATGGAAGTCCGAAAACACCTTCGCCGCCGACAAAATCCAACCGTTTGGGAGTTTTGAGTTAGTACATTGTCGATAGACCACAAGTCCATAGCGAATGGCTAAAAGTTTTCTATTGCATTAACTCATTTATGGAAGAAAAGTCCACGGTGAAAGCTATTGGCTATCGCCCGTGGACTACTGACTGTTTAAAACAAAGCTAATTGCTTGTCATCATCTTGACTATCAACGTTTTCAGTGTCAATATCTGCACTATTATCTTCTGACTGCTCACCGTTGACTGTGGCTTGTGTACTCACAACTACTTCTTCGGGTTTTGGTTCAAGTTGCTTCACCTCCAATATTTCATAAGCATTGATTTTCTGTCCGATTGCTTTCCAGCCGCGTACTTCTACAAACTCATCGACCAGAATTGTTTGAGTTTCGATTGCTGCCTTTTTATCAGCTTTGGTTTTTATTTCAAAACGCGGATACTTATCTAAGCAAGCAGTAAGCAAACGAGAGTTTTTGGTATCCGAAATAAACAAGAATTTCTTATCCATCGTAGTGGTTTCAATCTTGAAACGCTTGATGTAATAAATCTTGTTTTCGCCCTCGTAGTGCAAGCATGAAATTGGTCTTTCGGGGTCGTATTTGGCTACCTTCAGGATATCTTTTTGCTCATAGCGGTTCGTTAGCTCAAAATTCGTGAACTCGTATTGACCGTCTTTATAGATAACCAAAATCTTATCTTCTGAGCCAAAATTACCCAAATATTGGCCGTGTTCGTCACGGTTGAGTTTACCAATTACGGCATCGAACCAAATATCTACACCACCGAGCGTCGATTTACCCGCCGATTTCAATACAATCTTACGTACTGGGAATTTGGTTAGCACATTCCCCATCGAACTACGATTCTTGATAGCAAGTGTCGAGAAATCCCAATCGAATTGTTTTTTCTTGGCCGTTGAATTAGCTGTCAGGTTCACCGCTACGGTTTCGGCTTCGCCATTATCGTTGGCCGTGAAATACAATATTTTTGATTTCGGATTTCCCATCGAAATATCGTATTCTTTATCACGAGTTATACCCGTCACGAAGAAACGTTTGGCGTAAGATGTACCCGATTTTCCATCGAGATAAACCGCATTATAAATTTTACGCTCATCGTTTTTACGGAAAACCGAACAATATATAATGTCTTTTCCTACGAAAACTTTCTCTTGAATTTTGGTAATGACATATTTTCCGTCACGTTTGAAGGCAATAATATCATCGATATCCGAGCAGTCCATTACGTATTCATCTTTTTTCAAGCCGTAGCCAATGAAGCCGCCTTCACGGTCAACATATAGCTTTTGGTTATTGGCTGCTACAACCGTTGCTTGTACTGATTCAAACTGGCGGATTTCAGTTTTACGCTCACGGCCTTTGCCGTATTTTTTCAATAATTCTTTGTAGAAGGCAATCGTGTAGCGAACAATATTGGCGAGGTTATCTTCTACTTCGGCTAACTCATCGAGCAAGCGTTTCATCAATTCGTCAGCCTTGAATGAATCGTATTTTGAGATACGCTTGATTCGGATTTCGAGCAAACGAAGCAAATCGTCTTCTACGATTTCACGGTAAAAGTCGGCTTTGTAAGGCTCTAAACCTTTATCAACCGTTGCCACAACTTGCTCGAAAGTTGTACATTCTTCAATATCACGGTAGATTTTGTTTTCGATGAAAATCTTTTCGAGCGAGCTATAAAGTAATTTTTCTTTCAGCTCGTGACGCTTTATTTCGAGTTCACGTTGAAGTAAATGCTTGGTTTGTTCCGTACATTCTTTCAAAATATCGCTGACCGTCACGAAATGTGGCTTATTGTCAATGATGATACACGCATTTGGCGAAATAGAGTTTTCACACTCCGTAAATGCAAAAAGTGCATCAATCGTAATATCGGGCGAAGTATTTGGGGCGAGATGAATGATGATTGAAACATCTTTTGCCGTATTATCTTCAACTTTTTTGATTTTTATTTTTCCCGCATCATTGGCTTTTATGATAGAGTCAATGAGTGTAGCGGTGGTTGTACTAAACGGAATTTCCTGAATTTCGAGCGTTTTTTTGTCGATTTCGGCAATTTTTGCACGAACTTTTATTTTTCCGCCACGTCCACCATCGTTGTAGTTAGTTACATCAACCAAACCGCCCGTCAAGAAATCAGGGTAAAGTTGGAAAGGCTCTTTTTTCAAGTAAGCAATTGATGCTTCGCACAATTCAATGAAATTATGGGGCATCACTTTGGTCGAAAGCCCTACGGCAATACCTTCAACACCCTGAGCGAGTAGGAGCGGAAACTTAGCTGGTAGATTGACAGGCTCACGCTTACGGCCATCATACGACATCTGCCATTCGGTAGTATCTTCGTTGAAAAGTACATCGTTGGCAAACTTCGATAAACGCACTTCAATATAGCGTGGAGCTGCGGCCCCATCGCCCGTACGGACATCGCCCCAGTTTCCTTGTGTATCGAGCAATAGGTTTTTTTGCCCCATCGATACGATGGCATCACCGATAGAAGCATCGCCGTGTGGGTGATATTGCATACTCGAACCAATCACGTTGGCTACTTTATTGAAGCGTCCGTCGTCCATTTCTTTAAGGGCGTGCATGATACGGCGTTGAACGGGCTTCAAACCATCTTCGATGGCAGGCACGGCACGTTCGAGGATTACATACGATGCATAGTCGAGAAACCAAGTCTCAAACATATCGTCAATCACTTCTTTTTTTTGTAGAGGGTCGTATTTGGAAGTTTCGTCACTCATAGTAGTCTGTTAGCGAAAGCATAATAATATAGGGCAAATATAGTGAAAATGGTATTATTTATTGGGTTTTTGATAATATGAGTTTTTTATTTAGAAATATTCTAAATAAATCCTTGCATCTTAAAATTTCGTATTTACCTTTGTGTTATTATTTAGAATTGGTCTAAACAAAAATAAGGAAACTTTTATGAAGTCTTTAATTTATACAATTTTACTTTCTCAGTTGGTGATTTTTGCAGCTTTTGGACAGAAGGCAGCTATTAGTGGTAAAGTTGTAGATAAATCAAAACAAGCGATTGTGGGAGCGAGTGTTACGTTGAAAGGAACGGTCAGAGGTGTGCAGTCTAATACAACAGGTGAATATATAATCAAGGGGTTAAAAGCAGGAAACTATACGGTTGTGGTTTCAAGCGTTGGATTAAAAAGTAAGGAATTGAGTTTTATACTTCAAGAAAACGAAGTAAAAAGTCTTGATTTTGAATTAGAAGATGAAACTTACACCTTGAAAGATATTCAAGTTGTGGCGAGTCGTGGCGTGAGAGGAAACGAACATTTGGCTGAGGTTGATGGCTATTCGATTAATGCAACGAAAAAAAATGAAGTAATTAAACTCGATAACATCAATGCCAATTTGGCAATGAATAACAGCCGTCAGATTTTTAGTCGAACACCAGGTATTTCGGTGTGGGAAAATGATGGTTCGGGAATTCAGTTGGGAGTCGCATCTCGTGGTTTGAGTCCCAATCGTTCGTGGGAATTTAATGTAAGAATGAACGGTTATGACATCACGCCTGACCCAATGGGTTATCCAGAAGCCTATTACACACCGCCAATGGAAGTAGTTGACCGCATCGAAATTGTACGAGGAGCCTCTTCTTTGCAATACGGTCCACAATTTGGTGGCTTGATGAATTTCGTACTTCGTAAGCCAGATATTTCTACACGTATTACGGTAGAATCTCAGAATACAACGGGTAGTAATGGCTTATTCAGTACATTTAATTACATCGGCGGAACTGAAGGACGTTTAAGTTATACTGCCTATTACCAAAAACGTTTTGGAAATGGTTGGAGAGATAATAGCTACTATAACACTGACCACGCTCACGCCGAATTGAGCTACGCGATTACGAATAAATTCAAAATAGGAGCAGAGGCTACTTATATGACTTACAAAAGCCAACAAGCTGGTGGCTTGACTGATGCTCAGTTTGCCCAAGATGCCCGTCAAAGTGTGCGTAGTCGAAATTGGTTCAGTACGCCTTGGTTGGTTCCTTCGCTTTCGGCCGAGTATGTTTTTAGTGAAAAAACAAAAGTAAGCTGGAAAGCCTTCGGCGTGATTGCCGAGCGTAGTAGCGTTGGGAATGTGGCGGCCATCACAACGGTTGATAATCTTACTTCAAACCGCCAAGTGGATAGAGATTACTATAATAATTATGGTTCAGAATTACGCTTCATCACCGACTATAAATTTTTTGGATTAACTAATACGCTTGCTACTGGATTGAGGTATTATAACGGTAATATTGACCGTAAACAACAAGGAAAAGGTACAACGAGCCAAGATATGGAATTTGGTATCGAAGGCGAATATCCACGTGATTTAGATTTTAATAATATCAATAAAGCGGCTTATTTTGAGAATATTTTCCGCATCAGTAAGAAGTTTTTGGTAACCGCTGGTGCAAGAATTGAAAATATCAGCTCAACCATGCAAGGGCGTTTTAGTCTATCAAATGGTGTTGCTAATAATCTAACCCCAACTACTCGAAATCGTAGTTTCTTACTCTTTGGTGGAGGAGTAGAATACCATCTGACGGAGCAATCAGAGTTTTATAGTAATATCTCACAGGCATATCGCCCAGTATTGATTTCTGACCTTACGCCTCCTGCTACAACGGATGTGATTGACGAAAATCTGCAAGATGCCCGTGGCTATAATTTTGATTTTGGATACCGTGGGAAAGTAGCTAACTACTTAAATTTCGATGTTGATTATTTCTATGTAAATTACAATAATCGAATCGGGACCATCACGCAGACAAATACAGCTAACCAACGTTACCAATTCCGCACCAATTTGGGGCGTTCGGTAAGCCAAGGTTTTGAAGGTTACATTGAGTTTGACCCTGTAACAGCTTTCTTTAAAAAATCTAAAATTGGATATGTGAGTGTGTTTGCTTCCATTGCTTATATAGATGCTACTTACCGTGATTTCAAGACGACTTCGGTAGTAAATGGACAAATAGTAGAAGGTAATCTTTCGGGAAAAAGAGTGGAGAATGCTCCTCGAAAAATCAATCGTTTTGGGGTTACTTACACTAAGAAGGGCTTCTCAATTACTTGGCAGATGAGCGATATTGGCAAAGCTTATGCTGATGCTTCAAATACCGAAGTTGCTAATGCTGCTGCCACTACGGGTGTGATTCCAGCTTACACAGTGCAAGACCTTTCGGCAAGTTTCAAATTCTTGAAGCACTATAATGTTAAAGCAGGGATAAATAACCTAACTGATGAAAGATACTTTACACGCCGAGCGGGAGGATACCCAGGCCCAGGAATTTTACCAGCCGACGGTCGTACATTCTACGTTTCAGCAGGATTTAAGTTTTAAAATATCGTATTCCGAAGAGGGGAATCTTTAAGAAACCCCTTCTTTTTTAGTTTGTTATTTGTAATTAGTCTAAATAAAAATTATAATTTTCCAAAGAAAACTATGAAAAATACCTTACTCATATCTGTCATACTATTCCTTAGTAATTGGACTTTGGGTCAATCTGGAAATTTGATAGGAACTGTCAGTAATAACGAAGGGCAAGCAGCTCCTTATGTTTCGGTTCAATTAAAAGAAATAAAAAAAGGTACGACGTCAAACGAAAAGGGGGAGTTTACTCTTTCAAATCTCAAAGGTGGAAATTATACTTTAGTAGCTTCTTTTGTTGGATATAAAACGTTAGAACAAAAAATAAGAATAGAAGAAGGAAAAACGCTTAGCCTTTCACTTGAATTATTTGAAAATGCCGAAATGCTGAAAGAAATCGTTATTGCGGGCACTTATATCGCAAACCGCACGGCTACGTTAGGAAAAGCTAATATCCGTCCACTTGATTTGCCACAAAGTACGGCCGTAGTAAGCAGTACAGTTATTGCCGACCAACAAGCAGTCAGACTCGGAGATGTGGTGAAGAATGTGAGTGGGGTTTCGCTTACGGAAACACGTGGCGGCGTTGCCGAAACTTTCTCTTCTCGTGGATATAGTGTTGGTATTGCTGGAGCAGGAGGAAGTATTTTTAAGAATGGAACCATCAGCAATACCATGGGTTTTCCTGATGCCAGTACATTGGAGTCGGTGGAAGTAATGAAAGGAAGCTCGGCTCTTTTATACGGAAATGTTTCGGGCGGTGTAATTATCAATATGGTTACTAAAAAACCTCGTTTTGATTGGGGCGGACAAGCGTCAATGCTTGTTGGAAGCTATAATCAGTACAAACCAACTATTGACGTGTATGGGCCAATCAGTAAAAAATTGGCTTTTAGAGTCGTAGGCACGTATGAAAATGCACAAAGTTATCGTGATGTTGTGAAAACAAACAGAGTGTATGTTACGCCTTCATTATTATATAAGATTAGTGATAAAACAGAAGTTTTATTGCAGGCTGATTATTTGAAAAGTAATATCGTACCAGATGCTGGGGTAGGTACGCCAAATAGTAGAATTACAATTGCAGCGTTGCCAGATGCTCCAAGAAATCGTTTTATTAATACTTCATGGGCTTATAACCATACTAACCAAAAAGCTGGTTTTTTAACAATCAATCACCGTTTCAATAACAACTGGAAACTTACAGCCATTGGCTCGGTGCAAGATACACGCGTAAATGGTTTTGGGGCAGGAGTACCAAGTGCAATAGCCATAAATGGCGATTATACGCGTGTATTGAGTGCCGTAAATACTGCTGAGAAAGATTATACTGCTCAAGTAAATTTGAACGGAAGCTTTAAAACTGGAAAACTCAGCCACCAATTATTAGTTGGAGCTGATTTCTTAAGAATCGAGAATGTGAGCCATACTTTTAAATTCATATCAGCTGCTGGGGTAGTAGGTACTGCTTATGATAAAATTAATATTTTCGACCCTACGAAATATGTGGCTCGTACAGATATTCCTACCATTGCGGATACTGCTCGCACGGCTACACCTCAAAATCGTTATGGTATTTATGTGCAGGATTTAATTGCCATCAGTTCTAAGTTTAAAGTTTTGGCTGGTTTGAGATATTCGTACCAAACGGCCTTCCAATCAACCATCTTAAATCTTGAAAAAAATGTTTCACGACGAGGCACAACTGCCGATAAATCAGACGCTGCATTTTCTCCAAAATTGGCTTTGATTTATCAGCCATTCCAAACAACCTCTATCTATACTTCTTACAGTAATAACTTTACTATCAATACAGGCACAGATATTAATGGCGATGCCCTGAAACCATCAATCATTGACCAATACGAAGTGGGGGTAAAAAATGAGTTTTTAGATGGAAAATTATCGGTTAATGCAAGTGTCTATAAAATTATCAATAGTAATTTTGCTCAAACAGCTCTTTTCGATAAAAACGGTAATCCAAATACAAATACTACTATTAGAGAGTTATCGGGTGAGACAACCAGCGATGGTTTTGAAATTGATTTCAGCGGAGTATTATCGAAAAACTTTTATTTTTTGCTTGGTTATGGCCATAACTTCATGCGTTATACCAATACAACGGGTGTGGTTGGTTCGCAAGTTGAGGGAGAGCAGCTTATCAGAAATCCAAGAAATACGGCCAACGGTTCGTTATTCTATACATTCGATAAAACTAAACTAAAAGGCTTAAAACTGGGTATTGCAGCGTTCTACACAGGCAAGCGTTTTGCAGGAAATAATAATGTAATAGGCTTAAATGGTGGTTTAAATAATACAACGGCTGCTTTGAGTACTTATAATGCTTTGATTCCGTTGACTGCCTTTACAACTACGGATATTTCGGCGGGATATACTTTTGGTAAAATTTCTGTGCTTGCCAAAGTTTCAAATATTTTCAATACCATGAATTATATCGTGCATGACCGTTATAGCATCAATCCGATTGCTCCACGTCAGTTTGCAACTACTTTGAGCTACAAGTTCTAAATAAAAGATAAGTACAATACTATTTTGATTTAAAAGTTATTTGGTAAACACATTAAAACAATTCAAAAATGTTAAAATTATTAGTGCCCATTAATTTATTTTTTGTAGGAATCTTTGGCTTTTCTTTCATCAATAGCCAAGAAGAAAGCCACGAAATGACTATCTGTAAAACTGTTGATGTATCAGTTAATAAATGTGGTATGATTGCAAGTAACTTTGGAGATTCACCTATTGAAATAGACCCTAACAAATCTTATACTTTACCAACATTGGCCAAAAACAAAAAAGGGGAAGTGGTTTTATATTGGACAGAAAAAGACTCTCAAAACCAAGTTGCTTTATATTTTGCCACCTCGAAAGATGGTAAAACTTATGGTGAAAAGAAATTGGTTTTTGCTGATGCAGGTTTAGGTAATGGCCGTTTGGCTCGCCCTAAGCTTCTTTTTAAGAAAAATGGAGAAATGGTTGCAGTTTTTTCTTACCGTGCAGGTGTAGCTATGCCTCCGAGAGAGGCCCGACCGACAGCTACAGCTCAGCCACAAGAAGCCAATCATACGAACCATAATGCACAAGCACCAGTAGCCAGACCAAAACGTAGTTCGGAAATAAGATTTACGGTTTCAAAAGATGGAGGAAATACTTGGTCAACACCAACTTCGGTTGATACCGATACAACAAAACTTACACGTGGTTTCTTTGATGCGGTAGTATTGCCTAATGATGAAGTGGCAGTAGCTTATCTGAAAGATGTAAAAGGTAGTACAAAGTTTGAAGAGCGTGATTTACGTTTGGTAGTTACAAAAAATGGCGTTTTTCAACCTGAACGATTAATCGACCCAGTTGTTTGTGATTGTTGTAATATAAGTATGGTTGTGGATGAAGCAGGGGCTTTACACATGGTCTATCGAGATAATAACAACGATATTCGAGATATGGCACACATTGTTTCGAAAGATAATGGGGTAACATTTTCTGCACCAAAAACTTTATATGCCGACAAATGGGAAATTAAAGGTTGTCCACATTCGGGAGCTACTTCAGCTTCTACCAAAACCGAGCAATTTATTACGTGGTTTTCGGGTACGCAGAATGGACAATCAGGTGTTCGTTTGACCAACGCTTCGGGTAAATTATTAAAAGTGTTAGATGCTTCGGCAAAGAATGCCTCTATTACGGCGGATGATAAAACGGCTGTTTGGGTTTGGGAACAAACTGCCGAAAACGGCCCAAGTAATATCTTTTACAGTAAAGTAATCAATGGAAAATTACTTGATAGTCAGAAAGTTGCTTCATCAGACTTTGGACAAAATGCCAGCACTTTAGTAGTGAATGGAAAGATTTTAGTAGCTTATGAAGTTTTGAAAGCCGATAAAAAAACTGTGTTAGCGGCTAAGTTTGTAGAGTGATGAATAAGAATAGATAAATAAAAAGAGGCTTATTTCGGTAAGAAATAAGCCTCTTTCATTCTATCAATTAGCTAATTACTTCATTACTGCTTCAAAGTTTTCGTTAACTTTTTTCCAGTTAACAACATTCCAGAAAGCGGCTACGTAATCGGCACGTTTGTTTTGGTATTTTAAATAATAAGCGTGCTCCCAAACATCAAGAGCCAAAATCGGCGTTCCTTTGTCGGTTGCTACGTCCATCAATGGATTATCTTGGTTGGCAGTCGAAACTATTTTCAATTTCTTGTCAGGCGTAACGATTAACCAAGCCCAACCCGAACCAAAACGAGTAGTTGCGGCTTTGCCAAACTCTTCTTTCATTTTATCGAAACCACCGAAAGTAGCCGTGATAGCATCAGAAAGTTTACCAGTAGGCATTCCTCCAGCGTTTGGTGCCATGATTTGCCAGAAAAACGTGTGATTCCAGTGACCACCACCATTATTTCTTACCGCAACAGGGTATTTGCTGATATTGCTCAATAACTGGTCGATTGAAAGTTTTTCCATATCAGTTCCAGCAATGGCTTTGTTGAGGTTATCGACATAAGCTTTGTGGTGACGGTCGTGGTGAATTTCCATCGTCATTTTGTCGATATGTGGCTCAAGGGCATCGTTGGCGTAGGGGAGCGGAGCGAGGGTAAACATTCCGTCGAAAAAAACTGGTGCAGATGCAAAAACATCGCCTAATTTAAAAGCGAAAGTACTTGCTATAAAGGTTTTGATGAAATCTTTTCTGTTCATTGGTTTATCAAATATAATGTATATACAAATCTACTATTTTATAGATAATAGCCTATCCTTTTGTTTGATATTAACTAAAATTTAACGTTTCAGACCCGATTTACTTCATTAAAAAACGCTTCTAATTTATGAGGGTCTAATTTGCCATCGGTGCGAACGCTGCTACACAAATCTAAACCATAGGGTTGCACGGCATCAATGGCGGCTCTTACATTTTCGGTTTTTAGTCCACCCGCCAAGAAAACGGGTACTTTTGATTGCTCTACAATTTTTCGGCTAATCGCCCAATTATGTACTCGGCCTGTTCCGCCGAGCTCTTTTACTGCCAAATTGGGGTTTCCTGAATCAAGCAAAAGAGCATCCACTTTCTCCGAAATTTCGAGGGCTTCATCGAATGATTTTTCGTCAACTACGTGAATTACCTGCACGATTTTTACCGTAGGAATTTCTCTTCTAAAATCATCATAAGAGCCTGTTTGCAAGGCATCAACAATTTGAATGACATTTGAATTGACAATCTTTTGATGTTCAATAATATCAAGACTATCAGTGCGGCAAGTCAATAAAAACGAGGCAATGGGTGGAGGTATTGTTTGTATTATATCCCTAATTAAATCGTCTTCAATAGTTCCTGGTCCGCTGGGCATTTTGGCCACCAAACCCAAGGCCGAAGCTCCGTAACTGATGGCTTGTTTAGCTTCCAAAGGCGAACTGATGCAGCAGATTTTGACTTTTGGTATCATAGATTTGTAAGAAAATAATCTTTAATGATAAAGTTGGAGGGTGAGCGAAGTCGAACCCTACTCATAAGCAATCCTGCTCGTGATACTTCGTCCGAGCGTTACTTCATCGGCGTATTCGAGGTCGCCACCGATTGGAATTCCACGGGCGATGGTGCTTATCTTTTTATTGAAAGGTTTCAGTCGTTTTTGTAGATAAAAAGCGGTTGTATCACCTTCCATTGTTGGACTCAGTGCTAAGATAATCTCTTGAATTTCAGGTTCTTGCTCAACTCTTCTTATCAAAGATTCGATATTCAAATCGTTAGGCCCAATGCCTGCTAATGGCGAAATGATTCCTCCTAAAATATGATAAAGTCCACGATATTGGGCGGTATTTTCGATGGCCAGTACGTCACGGGTATCTTCTACGATACAAAGCACCGACGCATCGCGGCGGGGCGAGCTGCAAATTAGGCAAAGTTCGTCATCAGAAATATTGTGGCACTTACGGCAGAAAGTAGTTTTTGTACGCATCTTGGTTAGAGCGTCGGCCAAAAGCTGCGTCTGCGACTCATCTCTTTTCAATAAGTGCAAGGCGAGCCTCAAAGCCGATTTTTTACCTATTCCCGGCAACTTTGATATTTCAATAACAGCTTCTTCTATTAGTTTGGAGGGGAAGTTCATTCTTTTTATTTAGTTTGCCGAATGGAGGAGTATGCGAAAAACCTTTATCAGTGAGAAATATTGAACGCAGATTATTTAAGATTTTTATGATAATAGATGATTTACATCAGGAGTAAGTATTTATTTGTCATTAATCATAACATAAC
>JALQYE010000119.1 GCA_023254245.1 Emticicia sp. | reverse complement strand
CGTAATAATAATAGCGACCATTGTTTTTCCAGTTCAAAATTGTAGTTCCGAAGAATTTTCTGCGGTTTTCTACATCATCCCAACTTTCGTAATACGAAAAAGCACTAAACAAAATCGTAATGATTATTGAAATCTGTAAATACTTTTTCCAGTTTTTGGCTTGAACGACATTATAAAAACTCAAGTAAGCCACCACAAACAAAATCAACGAAACCGTTTTATATCTGCTCGCAAAAGCCTGTTCGAGACCTTGGCTGGCACGAGAAGCGGCAAATGCTGCTCCACTCAGACCTACAAATACTAAAGCTGCCAGTAAGTAAAGGTTGAATTTTGGGTATTTTAAGATGTTTTGGTATAAAGAACTCGTTTTCTCGGTGGTAAGTCCTTTGTAGTTCGTCAAATACCAAAAGTAAACGAAGCTAAAAAGTATGTATAAAACCCACCCCAGCATCAAAACTCCTGCGGCAATAGCAACTGTATATTTCAGATTGGTATTGTAAAATTGAACCGTACTATCAATCGGCGAGCCAAAAAAGGCGAAAATATCACCAACAATTATGTGTGGATATTGGGTGAAATTTATCTTCACGTCAGGGCGAATACCCGGTTTTTTGAAATCAAGGAAATAGAGAACAAACGAGAAAAGAACAATTCCTAAAAATTGAAGTTTCTCACTACGAGTGCGGGCGTACAAAACCAAAGGGATGGCCGCAATGAAAGAAAACATTCCGTTACCATTGGTAAACATAGCCACAAAAAACAAAAGATTTGCTAAATAAAAAGCCCATTTTTGCTTGTAAAACAACAAAAGCGAAAAACCCCAAAGCCCGAAAATGATAACAGTATTGGGTTGAAGAGAAGTTATCGCCCAAAAGATGTTTTCAATGGGTTGAGTGTTGAAAATGATAAAAATGATAGGAATCAAGTACGCTAATTTCAGATTGATTTCTCGTAAAACTCGGTAGAAAACAATAGGCAAAATCAGCAAATATGAAACTCCCATAAGCATCAAAATCTTATAGTTTACTTCACCAAAAAGATTGTAGCAAAGCAGCGTGCTGAGACGTACATACAAGATTCGGTGTTCGCACATTTGCGAAAATAAGAGAGCAATTTTCTCTGAAAATGTCTCTTGTTGCATCCAACTGGCTAAAAAACCTTCGATTCCGTGCCAGTCGTCGTTCCAACCGATGTTGAAAGCATTATGAAAAACAAATACATAAAAGCCAATAATTGGCAGTAGTATCAACAAATATGTGATGAGTTTTTTATTCATGCTCTCAAATTGAAATTGGATTTATAATTTTTCAACGGTTTGGATATAGTCCTGAAAGTGCACCGCAGGAAGAAAATTGAAGTTTACACGATAAGAAAGAACCGTGAAAACTAAAATTAGTGTACTAAGAAAAGCTTGGCTCAGAATTCCAAAGAATAGGAGCAAACCCCAAATCGGAATATGATAGTTAAATACAAAAACCAATGAAATGCCAAAAATGGCGGTCAGAATAAGTAACGAAACCGCAATAAGTAAGCGAACCGAAACGGTATCTACGTAAACAGCTACGGCACTTAGACCATGAATAACCAATGAGGTATAATTCATTTTTGATTTACCCGTGTATCGTTCGCCCCGCTCCAGACCTACTGATTTATACAACAATCTTGAACGGATAACACCACCAGGGTAATGATTCCAAATGTCAGAGATATGAGCTACTTTATCGAGTAGACTCTCCGGAATGACCGAATAATTACCAAAATTGATAACTTTTCCTGTCAGAAATACAAAAATGTATTTATAAATTTTATAGAAAATCTTAAAGAAAAAGCTCTCTTTTCGCTTGGTTCGGCGGGCAAAAACAATTTCGTTGGCTTTTCCTTTGATGGCTTCTTCTAACAATATCGGAAGGTGCTCAGGCTTATCTTCGCCGTCGACATCCATAACTACAACCAAATCTTGTTCAGTGTTTTTGTTTAGGTAGGAAACCCCAATAGCAATAGATTTCTGATGACCGAGATTTTTATTGAGATTGATAATCTCAACAGGATGCCCCGCTAATTTGGATGCATCGACCTCTAAACTCGAACAGTCGTTTACCACAACAAAGCGATAATCGGCAAACTGAGTAGGTGAGAGTACCTTACGAACATCTTCTACAAGTTTGTAGAGACAATCCCAATCATTAAAAAGTGGTGTAACTATTGCTATTTTCATAAAATACCCTGCCGAATCGTCGGACTATCCCGTAGATGGGAACAAAAAATCAATATTTTGCAAAATTACTAAATATTCGCTTCAAGTGCTTGAATTTGTTTTTCGTAAGACACCAGTGTTTGCTGAATCGTAGCATCATACTTAAAATCTAACCATTCATTAATGTCGGTAAACATTTGTTGGCGGTTTTTTAGAAAATACAAATTTGTTGCAGATTGCACGTTGCTCAAGCCTCCACAGTGTTTGCGATAAACACCCATTGGCTCATTAATGTAATGAATCTTACCCGTGGCAGCTAACTGAATCACCAATGCCCAATCGCCTGCTGCGGCTCGGCTGTGCCATTCTACAAAATCTTGTTCACGAAAGATATTCCGATAAAGTGTAGCTGCCGTGGCAATAAACCAGCGGTCTTCCAGAATATCTACAATGCTCGATTCTGTTTTCTGATTTTCGTCATTGAAAAAATGTTCGGGCGAACCGTCTTCATAAATTACTCGCATGTTATGGTGACAAATGGCGTAATCTGGGTTTGCTTCCATGAAATCCACTTGTTTTTGTAATTTCAGAGGGTCAGTCCAATAATCATCGCCTTCACAAAGTGCCACGTAATCGCCTTTACAGGCTTTCAGAAGTCCCAAAACATTATTTCTACCGCCAAACTCTTTTGGTTCTTTCGGCCCTTGATTTTCTTTGTGCAAAAACGCTCGGAAGAGATTGGGGTACTTATCAACATATTCTTGAATAATTTGTTGATTAGTATCCGTTGAAGCATCATCGCCGATTACGATTTCAATTTCAAAATCAGTACGCTGCATCAAAGCCCCATCAAGGGTCTGACGAATATATTTCTCATGATTATAGGTCGGAACACAAACACTTACTTTTGGTGGCATTTTTTAGCTTTTTAGTCGATGAGGTAAAAGTGCAAAAAAACTGTAAAGGTTACTCAGCCATTTCGGGAAAATATATTCTCTGATAATCTCACGTTTTATTTCACGGCTGGGTTTAGCGAGCCTCAAATATGTAATGGCCGTAGGCATTTGCTTGAAATATTTACCCACAAACTGCTTACTATCAAGCATCATACGGTAATAGCGAGCAATGTTTTTATTGAGTGTCTCGTGGAATTTATAGTCTAATTCTTGGTCAATTCCTCGGTACATTCCGATGCGATTTTGCAAAAACTCAACATCCTTGTAGCCATCGGTAAAACTCATGCCGCTGTTACGATTTTTTCGGTAAACCGACATCACTTCGTCAATGTATTTAAACTTCGTTCCACCCTTTCCGAGTAATATATAACGAGGAATATCGCCACTTTTCGATTCATGAAACCACTGTGGATAATGCGTAATCACGCCATTGCGGAATAAAATCGCCGAAGTTGCAATAAACCAAACCTCATCTTCACCGATAAAATCTTCTACCGTCACAATTTCTTTTTGGTCTGGAGCATTTACAAATTGATTTGGATGAGAATCATCATCAAAAATGATTTCAGCATTATGAAAACACGCTACGAAGTCGGGGTTTTGGTCTAAAAAATCAGCCAGTTTTTGAAGTTTTTGGTCGGAAGTCCAATAATCATCGCCATCCATGGGGGCAATGTATTTTCCTTTGGCAATGGCCAGTGCAGCCAGTGTATTAGCTTTACCAAAGCCACCGAGGTTTTTCTCGTGAAGCATCGGCACAATAATATCAGGGTATTTGGCGTGGTATTCTCTGATGATATCAGCAGTTGAATCGGGAGAAGCATCATCGCCAACAATTACTTCAAATTTAAAGTTGACTTGTTGTGAAAGTATTGAATCGAGGGTTTTGCGAATAAATTTTTCGTGATTATAAGTCAAAACTATCACACTGACTTTTATATCCGAATTTTTGTTTGGAACAGTATTCAAGGAATTTCTACAATTAATTTATTGGTAATTGGGGAATTGGTAAATTAGGTAAACAAATAACCAGTAACAAAATGCTTGGCAAAATTAAACCAAAAAGCTCTTCTAATATTAGAAACACGTTAAATATTCTGATAATCAGACATTTTTTTGCTTTTGAACCTACGCTAATCAATAAATCATCTTATTTTTACATCGAAAAATACAAACAAACTATAAAACCATGCCTGTTACCACTGAAACTTACCCTTGGCTAAAATATTATCCAAAGGGTGTTCCTTATGAAATTAACCCAGAAGCTTATCCTTCGATTTTAGAATTGATGGAAGATGGTTTCAATAAATTTAGTCATAAGTCGGCTTATGCCTGTATGGGCAAAGAAATCACTTACGGCCAGCTTGATACGCTTTCTCGAAACTTTGCAGCATATTTGCAAAGTATTGGAATGCAAAAAGGCGACCGAATTGCGATTCAAATGCCTAATGTACTGCAATATCCTGTAGCGATGTTTGGTGCTTTGCGTGCTGGGCTGACAGTTGTGAATACAAATCCGCTTTATACGCCACGTGAAATGGAGCATCAGTTTAAAGATTCGGGAGCAAAAGCGATTGTTATTGTGGCAAACTTTGCTTCGAGTCTTGAAAAAATTCTGGGTAATACCTCTATCAAGCACGTTTTTGTGACCGAATTGGGTGATATGCTTGGCTTCCCGAAAAAACAAATTGTGAATTTTGTGGTGAAGAGTGTCAAGAAAATGGTTCCTGCGTTTAGTTTGCCTACTGCACAATCATTTATGGCTGCTGTAAATAAAGGTGCAAGCCAAACATGGACCAAGCCAACGATGAATAATTCGGATTTGGCCTTTATTCAGTACACAGGCGGAACAACGGGCGTTTCGAAAGGAGCAATGCTCACACACCGAAATATTGTTTCAAACCTCGAAGCCAATAATGTTTGGCAAGGGGTTTTAACCGATAAAATTACCGATGAAAAACCTGTTGTAGTAGCTGCTTTGCCACTTTATCATATTTATGCTCTCACGGTAAATGCTCTTACGGCCCTAAAAACAGGCACGATGAATTTACTCATCACGAATCCTCGTGATTTGGAGGCATTCATCAAAGATTTGAAAAAATATCCTCCGCATGTATTTACGGGAGTGAATACGCTTTATAATGGCTTGTTGAATCATCCTAAAATCGGCGAAGTAGATTTTAGTAAATTAATTATTACTTCGGCAGGTGGAATGGCTCTACAAGGAGTGGTGGCCAATCGTTGGAAAGAGTTAACTGGAAATCTCCCAGCCGAAGGTTATGGATTATCAGAAACTTCGCCAGTGCTTACATCAAACCCACTTATTGGCGAAAACCGTGTCGGTACAATCGGTATTCCGTGGCCGAGTACCGAAGTTAGAATCTTGAAAGATGATGAAACTTGGGCAGAAGTTGGCGAAGCAGGCGAAATTGTGGCTCATGGCCCACAAGTAATGGCAGGATATTACAACCGTCCAGATGAAACTGCAAAAGTTACGTTTGTGGATAGCGAAGGTAAATCGTGGTTCAAGACGGGCGATGTAGGCGTAATGAGTGAAGATGGCTTCTTCAAGATTGTAGATAGAAAGAAAGATATGATTTTGGTGTCGGGCTTTAATGTTTACCCGAACGAAATCGAAGATGTAGTGGCGACTTGCCCAGGAGTTTTGGAAGTGGCGTGTATTGGCGTGGCCGACGAAAAATCAACGGAAGCCGTGAAAGTTTTTGTGGTGAAAAAAGACCCAAATCTTACAGCTGAGCAAGTAAAGGCTTATTGTAAAGAAAATCTAACGGCCTATAAATGTCCGAAACATATCGAGTTCCGTACCGAATTGCCTAAGACAAACGTCGGTAAGATTTTACGCAGAAGTCTCAAAGAAGAAGAAATGGCGAAAAAGTAGAATAACAAAGCAAATAAAAACCTCTTTTCGTCGAAAAGAGGTTTTTATTTGCTTTGAAAAATCGAAAAGTGGCATTGCTGTGGACTGCCGACTTTTAACCGTGGACTATTTATCTATCAATAGAGCCTAAGACCTTTTTCATAAAAGTATTGGCTGCATCTTTTTCAGGCATACCGTCGGCAATCATCTGATGCACTTCAATTGCACCACAAAGATTAGAAATTAACTCGCCTATCACATCAATTTCCTCTGACTTCAAAGCAGGAGCTTCCGAGATATTCTCCAACACCGAAATAGCTGTTTCTATTTCTTCGACCGAGCAAGTACGCTGAATTTGTCTAATTAAGGGTAATTTCATCAATCAAAGCTTTTAATTGTTCTTCTTTATTTGTTTGAACTTGGTTTAAAAGTTTTCCACCTTTAAAGCTTGCAAATGTTGGTAAGTTATTTACAGCTGCCAATTTTCTTGAAGCTGGAAATTTCTCGGCATCAACAATCACAAAAGTTGTATTATCGCTTTCGCCCGAAAGTCTCTTAAATTTGGGTTTCATCAAGCGGCAATTTCCACACCACACCGCTGAATATTGTACCATCACCGAATCATTCTGAGCGATGATGTCGGCTAAGTTATCTTCTTGTAATTCGATTAACATAATAATTTTCTTTGATTTGTCTATTAGTTTTGTGATAGATAGCTCGCTACTCCTGCTGGCGTGGCAAACATGGCAGCTTCGCCTTCTTCCCAGTTTGCAGGGCAAACTTCTCCGTATTTCTCCACGTGTAATTGAGCATCTAACAAACGTAAATATTCATCAATATTACGGCCCAGTGGTAGGTCGTTGATTGATTCGTGGCGAACGATACCTTCTTTGTCAATCAAGAATGTTCCACGGAATGCAACTGGATTTCCAAAAAATGACCAAGTGCGAGTTTCGTTATTGAAAACATATTCGCCACCCAAAACTCCGCAGTTCAATGAAATTGTCTTAGCTGTATCTGCAATAATAGGGTAAGTTACGCCTTGAATTCCACCATGTTCTTTCGGTGTGTTCAACCATGCAAGGTGAGTTTCTTCGGTATCGGTTGAGCAACCAATTACAACCGCACCTCTTTTTTCGAACTCTTCTAACTTAGTTTGGAAAGCATGTAGTTCGGTTGGACAAACAAATGTGAAGTCTTTCGGATAAAAGAATAAAATTACGTATTTTTTGCCGATATATTGGTCTAAACTGAAGTTTTCAACGATTTCTTCGCCATTGATAACTGCTCCTGCTGATATGTGCGGATATTTTTTTCCTACTAATCCCATTGTACTATTTTTATATTGGTTTATATAATGTGTAAAATTTGAACACAAAAAAATACAATTTGTTCTTTCAAGCATATGAATTATTAGAATCTTATATAAAGTTCCTTTAATAATCCAAAAAGCATAAATAGTAAATTTTATTTTTATAAAATTCATTAAAACATAAACATACTAATCTAATAATAATACAATTATTGAAATTTATGTATTTGAAAGAAAATTTAACTAAACCGATATTTCGAAACTTATTGACTATTAAGTGTTTTTAATAACTTAGTGATAAGAAAAATAAAGTTAAACTATTGGTGAAAAATGCTTTCCAGCCCCAAAATAGTGCTTAAAACCCCAAAGTAGGGCATAGAAAACAACATCTTTTTGGGATTTTTATCATTAAGAAAGAATAATTTCATAATTTTGACCGTCTTTTCAAGATAAAAGTGAGTTCTGCCCAAAATCTAAAAAATATACAATGAATATTTTTTCAAAAGTAGTACTTTGTGTTTGTCTATCATTAGCTATTGGTGCTTGTAGTCGCTCGTCAACACCGACTAAAAACACCAATGTAGGCATTAATAATTATGAAGAAGACCTTTCGGCTGTTCGGGTAAAATATGAGCCAAAGCCAGTGGCAACTGCACCGAGCGAAAAAGTGCCTGTCAAAGAGAAATCAAGTGGTGCTATTGCTCAACTACCACAGCAAGTAAACTCCCAAGTTGATATTGCTCTTGATTCTATTGCTGTCAGAAACAAAAACGTTCGATATTCATCTGGTTATCGAATCCAAGTTTATGTAGGTAATGACCGCCGAGAAGTAGATGAAGCAAAAGTGTTTATATATCAAAACTTCCCCGAACTCAATACCTACCTTACATTCAGTCAACCTACTTATAAACTTAAAGCGGGCGATTTTACGTCAAGATTAGATGCCGAACGCTATTATTCTTTCATTAAACAACGCTATTCAATGGCCATGATGGTTCCTGAAAGAATTGACATCAAGAAAAGTATGCAAACAAAATAAATCTTGTGTTTCATAGGCAGAAAGCCGCCTGTTTAGAATGAGTGAATAAAAACTCAGAATCGTTCAATCTGAAAAGACATTCCGTAAACGGTCTTAACAATTATCTCTTTTAGTTTTTAGAATTGGCAAATATGGTTTGGGTAATTTCCCATAAACCAGTTTTCCAGTAACCAGTAACGAATAACGAAAATATGACAGCTTATGTTTTTCCTGGGCAAGGTGCTCAGTTTAGTGGAATGGGTAAAAACCTTTACGAAAGTTCGGATTCTGCCCGCCAAATGTTTGAAAAAGCCAATGAAATCTTGGGCTTTGATATTACAAAAGTAATGTTTGAAGGAACTGACGAAGAACTCAAACAAACCAATGTAACTCAGCCAGCAATATTCTTACATTCAGTAATTTTGGCTTCAACCATCGAAGATTTTAAACCAGATATGGTTGCGGGTCACTCTTTGGGCGAATTTTCAGCCTTAGTAGCCGCAGGAGCATTATCTTTTGAAGATGGCCTAAAATTGGTTTCGCAACGTGCCAACGCTATGCAACGTGCGTGTGAAATAAACCCATCGACTATGGCAGCCATTCTAAACTTGGCCGATAATGTAGTAGAAGATATTTGTGCTGGAATTGATGGAGTTGTAGTAGCTGCTAATTATAATTGCCCTGGCCAACTCGTAATTTCGGGAACGGTCGAAGCGGTAACCGAGGCGTGTGAACAACTGAAAGCTGCAGGTGCTAAAAGAGCCTTAATTTTGCCTGTTGGTGGAGCATTCCACTCGCCATTGATGGAGCCAGCCCGCGAAGAATTGGCAGCAGCGATTGAAAATACAACATTCTCGACACCAAGTTGCCCAATTTATCAAAATGTAAATGCACAGCCATCATCTGATGTAGCAACCATTAAGGCTAATTTGATAGCACAACTTACAGGCCCAGTTCGTTGGACACAATCCGTGCAAAATATGGTAGCTGACGGGGCAACGACATTTATAGAGTGTGGCCCAGGAAAGGTTTTGCAAGGTTTAGTAAAGAAAATCGCTCCTGAAGCCGAAACAGCAGGAGTTTAAATTCAATGATTGAATAATTTGTATATAAAGAAGCCCAACTTGATTTTTCAAGTTGGGCTTCTTTATGTCGGATAGAGCGATTAAAATCGCCAGCTATGGGAGCTATGGGAACAATGGAATGATTTTATTCAAAACGATTTAAATTGTTTTTACCACACCAATAAAAATCCGTTGTTCCCATAGCCCCCGAATTTATTCGGGGAAATATATAAATTACGCCTCCAAAGCCACACGAATGGCTTCTTGCGATAAATTGGCAATTTCTTCACCTGTTTTACCTTTCGGTTCAATAGGCTCAAGGACTGTCCAAGAAAGTTTTGAGAACGAAACTAACGGGAAAAGTCCGCTGTTTGGGTCAAATGTATTATTTCCTTTAATGGCAATCGGCACCACCAAGGCATTAGGGGCTTTTTTCAACAAGGCATTGATACCACCAGCTGCAAAAGGTTTCATAACACCCGAGCGAGAGCGAGTGCCTTCGGGAAAGATTACGGCCGAATAGTTATTTTCGCCAATGTATTTACTTAATCGTAAGATTTCGCTCACGGCTTGTTTGCCATCTTTACGGTCTATGAGAGCGGCATTGCTTTTATGTAGATTATACGAAATACTTGGAATTCCTTTCGCCAATTCTATTTTTGATACAAAAATGGGTTGGTACTTACGCAAAAACCAATAAATGGCAGGAATATCAAACGTACTTTGGTGGTTGGCAATGAAAACTATTGGTCGGTCGGTTGGTAAAGAGAATTTTTGCGTAAACTTCACGGTCGTTCCCGTCAAGTACCAACCGTAGGTAATCAACAAATTTAATACATAGACAACTTTTTGCTGTGAATTTCGGCCAAAGATTGTAAAAGCAATCACTTGAAGGGCATGAAATACCACCAATAGGAGGCCGAAATAGACCAAATAAATCGAACTCAGAATGTAATCAATAATCTTTTTCATGCCACAAAAATACGTAAAAAGCACATAGTTTGCAGAAAAAGTGTAATAATCTGCGTTTTTTTCTAAAATTAGAAGTACCTTGCATCGTTGTTGAAACTAAACTTTACATTTCAAATACTAATATGGAATTATCCAATTTGCGATTAGAGGTAATGAAGTTTGTCGGACAAAAGATTGATTATTTTGTTGATGAATTTCTGAAACCTATCGACACTAACTGGCAGCCAACTGATTTTTTGCCTGATTCAAGAAGCGAAGACTTTTTGATTCAAGTAAAAGAGCTCAGAGAAACAGCCAAAGATTTGCCCTACGATTACATTGCGGTTTTAATTGGTGATACAATTACAGAAGAGGCTCTGCCAACTTACGAATCATGGTTGATTGATGTTGTGGGAGTTGACCAAGTAGATGAACCAAATGGCTGGGCCAAATGGGTTCGTGCTTGGACTGCCGAAGAAAACCGTCATGGAGATTTATTGAATAAATTTTTGTATTTATCTGGTCGTGTGAATATGCGTGCTATGGAAACGTCAACCCAATATCTGATTGCCGATGGCTTTGATATTGGTACAGGCCGTGACCCATACCGAAACTTTGTTTATACCTCTTTCCAAGAATTAGCAACTAATATTTCGCATCGAAATACCGCAAAATTGGCAAAAGAGTACGGAAATACGCCTTTAGCTAAGATTTGTGGTGTGATTGCAGCTGACGAAATGCGTCATGCAAAAGCTTACAAGACATTTATCAGCCATATTTTTGAAGTTGACCCATCAGAAATGATGTTAGCTTTTGAAGATATGATGAAAAAGAAAATCGTGATGCCTGCTCACTTCTTGCGTGAGACAGGAATCAATATGGGACAAACTTTCTCTCATTTCTCTGATGCAGCTCAACGTTTAGGTGTTTATACAACCTATGATTATATCGAAATCATGGAATCGTTGTTGAAGGACTGGAAAATTGAAGGAATTCAGAATTTGAATGATGCTGGCGAAAAAGCTCGTGACTATCTGATGGCTCTGCCAAGCAGATTGCGAAGAGTAGCCGAACGCACGAAAATACCAAACATCGAATATCAGTTTAGCTGGATTTCGTGAGACAAGATTATCATAGACTGTTAACTATTGGCAGTGGACTATTTAAACCCCTTCGTCATTTTGGCGAAGGGGTTTTGTTTGTATCCTGACAAAACTTATTCCAAAGGGCTGTTCCTTTCGCTTGTTGCATATTTTTAAGGTATAGTAAATCAACACACATTTTCTGTACATCTTTCGTAAGAGCATAAGTTGCCGCCCGAGCATAATAGGCATCAATATTGAATGGGTCTAAACTGATACTCTTTGTGAGTTCTTTGATTGCTAACGTGTATTTCTTTGCTTCAACATAGATATTTCCTTGCATCAAATAATAATTCGACTCATTTTCATCAATTGTATCTTTTTTTGCAGCAGCATCACCATTTTTACCTTTCATCTTTTCAGACCAACCCATATCAAAACCCATCTTGATTTCAGTATTTATGGGTTTTCCTTCCCAAATAGCAGGTTTCCATTTTCCAGCACTTGATTTGATGGCTTTTATCAGAGACTTATTATAATTTTCGTGAGTACTTTCTAAGACCTCAATTCCCTTAACCTCACCTTGTTTGGTAATAATGAATCGGGCATAAAAATCACCAGCTTTGTATTCAGGAAAAAAGAAGTTATCAGAAATAAACTGTGAAGCAGACCTATCGGCATCCATAAAGAAAGGTTCGAGGTAATTATGCTTAGAAACATAAATAGTATCTTGCCCTTTTGTGCGATAAGTTTGGGGCGTAAAACCTAAATTATGAAAACGAGCAGGAATAAAAGAGAATCTTAAGGCTTTCGATTGGCTGGCCGTATCTAAATTAATGGCTCGAAAAACAAGTTTTATATCATCTAAACGTTCAATTTTGAAAGCTATGTTTTTGCTAAAATACAAAGTGTCATTTTTTACTTTGTACGTGCCTTCGCCTGTTTTTCCATTGATAGTTACTCGAAAAGAATCGTTAGGCATGAAAGTATATCTTAATTGCATATTTCGAACCTCATCTTTCAGAATTGGACTGCCATCATAAAGTGAAATATTATCTTTGACCCATTCATCAACAATTTTTTGTTTGAATGTTTGAGCAAAGATTTGTGTAGAGAAGAATAGAAAAGTTAGTATTTTGTACATTGCATAGATAGTTATGGACGGACAATTTAGTAAAAAATATAAAACAAAAAAAAGTGAAGGTTTGGTAACTTTCTAAGAACTCTCCAAATCTTTGGTATGTATCAATCACAAAACGCCTAAAAACAAAAAAAGGCTTACCTTTTCAAGTAAACCTTTTTTCTGGGGAGGTAGATGGGGCTCGAACCCACGACCCTCGGTACCACAAACCGATGCTCTAACCGACTGAGCTACAACCTCCGTCTCATATTTGAGACTGCAAAGGTAGAGGTATTTTTTTATTTCTCAAAAAAAATTTGCTCAAATTTATTCAACTTGCTAACTTCGACATTATGAGCGAGCGTAGAATATCTTTTTTTGACACCAAAATAGAGTATTTGAAGGGTGTGGGACCATCAAAGGCCGAGATTCTCAACAAAGAGTTGAATATCTTTACTTTTGGTGATTTGATTGAATATTATCCTTTTCGGCACGAAGACCGTACACAATTCCATAGAATCTGTGATTTGCACGATGGAATGTTTGCCGCCCAAATTAAAGGGAGGCTGCGTTCGTGGGAGAAAATAGGAGAGGGGGCAAAGGCTCGATTGGTCGGGCAGTTTACCGATGGAACAGGCATTTTGGAACTTACATGGTTTCAGGGCATCACGTGGGTTGAGAAAAACCTTCGGCTTCAAGGCGATTATATTGTTTACGGTAAACCGAGTTCGTTTGGCAGTAAATGGCAAATTACGCATCCCGATATGGATACACTCACGCCCGAGAATGAGCGTGGAGGGTATTTTCAGCCAGTATATCCATTGACTGATAAACTTCGTAAGAAGTACATTGATAGCAAGCAAATTAGCCGTTGGATGCGGACTTTGCTCGAATCGGCCGTTACGAATATCCGAGAAACTCTG
>JALQYE010000118.1 GCA_023254245.1 Emticicia sp. | reverse complement strand
AACATAATAGCTTAAAGTGCTTATTATGAGAGAAATATACAAAATTATTTTTCGGTTCATATATTTTGTGTTCAGAGTTTGTAAGAAATTGCCAACATGGGTAGTAAATTTTTGGTACGAAAACGGTCGTTTTCAAACGTGAGGACTTTATCGGTTGTGTATTCTACAAACTGAAAACTTAGACCTGCCCGAAACCCAATTTTATCATTAACCCAATAACGAGCGTAAAGTTCTGAGTTGAGGCTGCCTAAATCATTGTCGCTCACTAAGAGTAGATTAAAGGTTGTGGGCTTGGCTGTTTGGGTAGTTTTATTTAAACTTCGTGAGTCGCTTGCATAGAATGTGCCACTTTGTTTGCTACCAAAGCTTAAGCCAAGGGCATCAATATTAAAACCAATCTCAAATTTTTGACTAAAACTATACTGCAAATGAATCGGAATATTGATATAACCCGCACCGACTTTTGATACTTTGAGCGTATCAAAATTACTCAAGATATTTTCTGTAAAAAGCACCTGAGGTCCCTTTTCTCCCGATGTAAGCGAGGCTGGAGCTGTGATTAAATCGGTCTTGCCTTTGGCAAAGTAAGTGAAACGGATGCCTGTGCCAATCTTAAACTTTCCTCGTTTGCCCAACCCCCAATTATAGTTATAAGATAACGCTGGCGAAAACCCGCCAACGGCTGCGATTGATAAATCGGCATAGCGTTGGTTTTTAGTTTGTGAAAATGATAAATGGCTGATAAACAGCATAGTTGCCAATAGAAATGATATTTTTTTCATATAATTCGATTTGTTGATGAAATGTTATTTTAAACTTGCACTACCAAACAATACCGAAAATGCTTTGCACCAAATCACGACAGTTGTTTGTTTTTTTAGGTCAACCGTAGCAGGAATTGGCAAAATGTAGCTACCGTTAGTATTCACTTTATCGGTTATTTGGGTGAAGTTGGTCAGTACTTTGTCTTCTGCTAAATAAATTCTTAGGTCAGGGCCAGCGTCGGTTTTGAAGTTTTCAAAAACCAAACTATAATTTTTGTTTTTGTCTTCGTAGATAAATACTTTTCCACTCGTGGTGTGTACGCCCGAAGTAAAAGTGCCTTGTAGAATAATAGTCTGATTTTGAAGGTCAGTCATGCTGACCACTTGCGAAGTCGGAGCCGATGTCTCTTTCGGTTCGGTGGTTTCCTGCATGGGCATAGTCATAACTACCGAATCGAGGCTATCTTTTCGGCAAGCCAAAGTGCATAGTAATAAAGCTGAGATACAGATGAAGTTTTTCATGATGCTTTCTTATTTTGTTGATACAAATGTAGAAAGCCTTGAAAAAAGCAAATGTCGGCTGGATGACCAAAACCGAAAGAAGCTATTTGATTTCTCATTAGAATTGGTTTTCAGGCCTATTCTATACAGAAATATTTGCGTAAGAGGTAATTATAGTGCTAAGAGAGCATCATTTTTGATGATGATTTCGGTGCGAGTGTAATCTAAAACGCCTTTTTCTTTGAGGTCGTTGAAGAGCGATGTAACTGTTTGACGAGTACTACAAATCAAGCTGGCGATGTCTTGGTGTGTGAGATAATTTTTTAAAATTGTTTCATCGTTGCTATTAGTACCCTCTTTCGATGCCCAATCTTTCAAGAATTCAATTAGGCGAGTACGAACATCTTTAAAAACTAAGTTGGCATAACGGTTTTCGAGACGTTTAAGCCTAAACCCCATCCATTTAGTGTAGCGGAGTGCCAAAGCAGGGTTTCGTTCAATGATTTGTTCAAAATCATCCATTCGAAAACTACAACAAGTTACGTAGTCAGAAACAGCTACCGCGTATTCATCGAGTGTTTGATTAGTAAGAGTAAACTGACCGAATAAATCGCCTTCTTGAAGAATATCCTTTACGATTTCGTTGCCTTTGGCATCAATTTCTACAATTTTTATAGTTCCTCGCTTGAGCGTATAAACTCGATTGGATTCATCGTGTGAAAAGTAGATGATTTCGCCCTTTTTTGCAGTTTTGAAGTTTGTAATGAGGCAGATTTCTTTTAGTTCGTTCGAGCTCAAAACATTCATCAACTTATGATTGTGCAAATGCCAATATTTAGTTTCGAGATTCATGATAGTGTATCTTAGTCTTGGTTAGTTTTGTAAAAGATACGAAAAAAATGAGAGAACAATTCAGTGTAGAACCATAAAATAGCTAATAAACTCAAAAATGGAGTAATTTATAGGTTTTGAAGCAGGCTTAAGTCCCAACCTACGTTAGCTTGATAATGTAGCTTCCCATTTTCAACCAAAAGAGGGCTGGCGATGTTATTATGATATAATGAGCCCGTACCTAAACCTTGTGGCAACGGGTTTTTATATTCGGCCGTAAACTGAGCAATGGCATTTAACCCAATATTTGATTCCAGTGCCGAGGTCATCCACCAACCAATGTGCAGGCGAGAAGCAATCTCAATCCATTCTCGGCAATGTTGCAAGCCTCCCAAAAGTGTGGGTTTTAGAATAATGTAAGTCGGTTTGAGTTTTTTGAGCAACTGCATTTTCTGTACGTAATCGCTTACGCCAATCAATTCTTCGTCAAGGGCAATAGGTAGTGGGCTATTTTGGCACAATTCGGCCATGGTTTCTGGCTGCTGCTGTTTGATTGGCTGCTCAATACTATGTATTTGATAATTAGTTAGTTGGATGAGTTTTTCGGGAGCTTCTTCGGGCGAAAATGCTCCATTGGCATCGACTCTGAGCGTGATTTGTTCAGCCGAAAATTGTTGACGAATACTGGATAGAATTTCTAATTCTTCCGCAAAATTTATTGCCCCAACTTTCATCTTGATGGTATCGAAGCCAGCTGCCAATTTTTCGTTTACCTGGGCTGTCATAAACTCTTTGCTTCCCATCCAGACAAGGCCATTGATATTGATTGCTTTTTTGCTTTTAGAGAAATCATTGTCAAAAATAACTCTTCGTCCGCCGTTCATTACATCGAGTAGGGCAGTTTCAAAACCAAATTTGATTGAAGGAAAGCGGTCGTCGATGAGTTGCGAAAGAATAATGTTGATGTTCCATTCAAAAACCTCAAGGTCGAGGTTATTGAAAGTATCGCAGAGTTCTTGGAGAATTTCCTCGAAGTTCGGTAAATCATCAATACTTAAACCTTTTAATGGGGCAGCTTCTCCCAAACCAAAAACCGATGGATTTTCAGAATCGAAGATTTTTAAGAAAAAAGTATCTTTCTCGGTATAAACACCACGTGAAGTTCCAGCTTCAAACTTGAACTTTAAAGTGTGCTTCAACCATTTGACTTTCAGACCCATTGAAAAATGCTTAATTTTGGCAAAAGTACAGAAACTTTTGTTTTTTATGACACAAATCGGTGATTTATATGCTTTCTGAGTAGCTTGCTTTTAAAAGAACCAATAAATTTACAAAAATCAAACCAAATGAAGGTTATTTTGTTGTTGCTAAAAATACTACTTTTTCCGTTATATGGGCTTTATTATACCGTGATTTTCGTGCGTAATTGGTTATTTGATGCGGGTATTCTGAAGTCAGTTCCGCCCAAAGTGCTAACAATCAATGTTGGAAATCTGAGTTTGGGTGGTACGGGCAAAACGCCACATGTAGAATATTTAGTCCGACTTTTGAGCGATAAATATAAAGTAAGTACATTGAGCAGAGGTTATGGTCGAAAAACGAAAGGTTTTGTTTTGGCTGACGAACGAGCAACTGCCGAACGTATTGGTGATGAACCGATGCAATATTATCTAAAATTTAAGGATAAAATAAATGTAGTTGTGTGTGAAAGTAGGGTTAAAGGGGTTGAGGAAATTGAACAAAAATTTGGTGATAATCAACTAATTATTCTTGACGATGCCTTCCAACATCGTAATATTGCACCATATGTAAACCTGTTGCTTTCAGATTACAACAAGCCGTTTTATAAAGATGCTTTAGTGCCGTTTGGGCGATTGCGAGATATTAGAAGAAGTGCCAGACGTGCCGATGCCATAATTATTACCAAATGCCCAAGCCAGCTAACCGAAGAAGAAAAAGAAAAAATTCGGACTGAAACTTCGATTTACACAAAAGCAGGCGTGCCTGTGTTTTTTTCAAAGATTCGTTATCAGAATATCATCGGATATGCTGAAACAGTTACCTTTGATGAGAACAATAGCATTGGTGTGCTGACGGCAATTGCCAAACCCGAAGTCTTTGTGCAATTCCTCTCTGAAAGCTCGTTGGTGATAGAAAAAAACTTTGATTTTCCTGACCATCATGCTTTTACGAGAAAAGAGATTGATAAAGTTTTAGGGGCAAACCGTAAAGATTTACAGATTATTACAACCGAAAAAGACATGGTAAAGCTAAAACCACAGCTTTCGGAGGCTGAATTGAAGCGTTTTTTCTATGTACCAATCGAAATCGAAGTAGAAAATAAAACAGCATTTGATTCGTTTATTTATGCTAAAACAGCATCATTTTACAATAAACATTGAACAAAAAATGAAAAAAACATTCCTATTATTTGTACTTACATTAATGAGTTTGAAAGGTTTGTGCCAAGAAAAATTGGATTATGGGCGAACTTGGGTTTTTATGGTTGGTGTTTTGGAGTGGGCCGATGCCAATACATTTGCGTCGTTTGATAAAAAGGGTAGGGTAGATGCCAAAATCATGAAGTTTTTTGAAAAACAAGGGGTGCCAGCCAATCAGATGTTATACATAAAAGACCAAAAAGCTACTACAAGTGCTGTTCGAGAGGCTTTTGTGCCATTTTTGAAACAAGCCAAGAAAGGCGATATTTTGTTTTTTTATTATTGCGGACATGGCTATAAGAATGATGGAGGAAAAGTTTGTTTTGCGAGTTATAAAGGTGCTGATTGGACTGCCGAAGAAATTGTGAAGACCGTAAACGAAAACTTTGCTGGTAATACCGCATTATTTACGGCTGATTGCTGTAATTCGGGTGGCTTGGCTATGGAAGTACAGAAATACCAAACCCGAAATTATGCCGCACTAAATTCGGTTGTACCAACCAATGTTTCGACTGGAAATTGGACTTTTTCCAGTGCGTTGCTTTACGCACTCGAAGGCCGCAACTTTGTTGATATCGATAATAACGGAGCTGTGCAGTTGGCCGAATTGGCAAACTACATTGATGTCGAAATGGCCGTGGTAGAAGGCCAAAAAGCATCGTATTTTGTGCCGATGAGCATGAAAAATTGGACGTTGAGTAGTGGGATTTCTGCCAAGAAAAATAGTAGAATAGGCGAACGAGTAATGGTAAATTATGACGGAACCGATTGGCTTGGATTTATAGAAAATGTAGAAGCAGATAAAAAGCTGAAAATTAGGTTTTACAGCTACACTAACAACGAAGTTGATGTGGTTGAATCTTCAAGGGTGAAGCCTTTTAAATGTGCCAGCGATTTCCCGATTGGTGCAAGTGTGAAAGTATTGTCAACAAGTGATGAAAAGTGGTATTCTGCCAAGGTTTTGAAGAAGTTTTCGTGCTTGCACTACATTCACTACACCGAATATGACAGTGAATATGACGAGTGGGTTTCGCCAGCCAATATTAAAAAGTAATAATTATCTTAAATTTGCTTCATGCAGCTCTTACTTCAACAAAAATATGCTCAACAAATTAAATCGAAAGCAATCGAATTGGGTTTTAATGCTTGTGGCATATCGAAAGCTGAATTTTTAGAAGAAGAAGCTCCACGTTTAGAAAAATGGCTTAATCTGAATTATCACGGAAAAATGACCTACATGACAAACCATTTCGATAAACGCCTTGACCCCCGTAAACTGGTAGATGGAGCAAAATCGGTCATTACGGTTATCTTGAACTATTTTCCAGAACAAACTTTACCCGAAACCGACGATTCTTATAAAATATCAAAATACGCCTATGGAACTGATTATCATTTTGTGCTGAAAGATAGACTGAAAGAGTTAATGGTCTATATATCGGAAGAAATTGGCGAAGTAAACGGACGTATTTTTGTAGATTCCGCCCCCGTAATGGATAAAGTTTGGGCAAAAAAAAGCGGAATTGGTTGGGTCGGGAAGCACACAAATTTGATTACAAGAGAAATCGGGAGTTTTTTCTTCATCGGCGAAATTATCTGTGATTTAGAATTACAAGCTGATACAGCCATGAAAGATTATTGCGGAACTTGTACCCGTTGTGTAGATGCCTGTCCGACCGATGCTATCTCGCAGCCCTATGTAGTTGATGGCTCGAAGTGCATTTCTTACTTTACGATTGAACTCAAGGAAGCAATTCCCGATGAAGTGAAAGGTAAATTTGAAAACTGGATTTTTGGATGTGATATTTGTCAAGATGTTTGTCCGTGGAACCGTTTTTCACGACCTACACAAACAACAGATTTTCGACAACACCCTCAGTTAGAACAATTTACAAAAACCGATTGGGAGGAAATTTCGCACGAAGTTTTTCAAGAAATTTTCCGAAGAAGTGCCGTCAAACGCACAAAATTAGAAGGTTTAAAGCGGAATATTGCATTTGTGAAGCTCAATGAAACATGAAAAATGATGATAGTTTTGAAGAATTTTTAAAGTGAAAGAAAATGCCAAAAGACAATTTTTCAAATCAAGCCAGCATCTATGCTCAGTTTCGCCCGACATATCCTCCAGCGGTTTTCGATTATCTGAATACGGTCGTAAAAGACAGAAAAAAAGTATGGGATTGTGCCACTGGAAACGGACAAATGGCAAGAGAATTAGCAAAATCTTTTGATACGGTGTATGCAACTGACATCAGTCAAAAACAATTAGATAATGCTTTTCAAGCTCAAAATATCGTGTATTCGGTAGCAAAAGCTGAAGGAACGGAGTTCGCGGATGATACGTTTGATTTAGTAACCGTTGCTCAGGCTATTCATTGGTTTGATTTTGAAAAGTTTTATGCCGAAGTAAATCGAGTAGCGAAATCGGGAGCAATTTTGTTTGTAATTGGTTACTCAATGCCACGTTTTGAGGGGAAAATTGATGAAATCTTGCAAGATTTCTATTGGAATATCACAGGGCCATATTGGGATGCCGAACGAAAGCATTTAGATAATAGACTCGAAAGTGTGCCATTTCCATTTGAGAAAATAGAATGCCCTATTTTTGAGAATAAATATCATTGGACACTCGAAATGGCAGAAGGATACTTTAATTCTTGGTCGTCAATTCAGCATTATATTAAGAAAAATGGCAAAAATCCCGTCGGTGAAGTGATTGAAAAACTTCGAGAATATTGGCAAGGGGAACAACGAGTTGAGTTTCCGTTATTCACGAAAGTTGCAAGAATAAAAATCTATTGATTACCGTTTATCGACTGTCGATTATTTATAATCTCTAATATCAACAATGTTGTTGCAGAAAGCGTACTCATTGGGTTGATTTGAGCAAATAATGAGCAGTCGGTCGGCTGTGTGCTTTTCTATTTGTTCGAGATACCATGCCGTTCCTTGTGCATCAAGATTTGAAGTAGGCTCATCGAGCAAAATAATAGGAGCTTCTGAATAAAACGCTAAGCCGAGTTTGAGACGTTGTTTCATTCCCGACGAGAAATTTTTGATTGTCTTGTCTTTGTGTGGGGTAAGCTGAATTTTTTCGATAAGTTCGACCGCAGACAGATTATCTTTGAAAGGCTTGAATTTTTGGTGAAATTCAACCGATTCGAGCAGTGTAAATTCTTCGACTAATTCGAGGTAAGGGGCAGCGATTACGATTTTCTTGTAAATATCATCAACTGAAACTTCTTGGTTATCACTACTGTATAAAACTTTGCCTTCGGTATGAGGCATTACGCCAATCAAGACCTGCAAAAGAGTAGATTTTCCGCTGCCATTTGGTCCGACGAAGGTATAGTTATTACCTGCCTCGAAACTTAAATTGACATTTCGGAAAATCCATTCTTTACGAAATTTCTTACCAAGATTTTCTAATTGTATTGTCATCAAGAAGAGTCGATAGTCAACAATTACAGTCCACAATAGATGTTACTATCTGATTTTTCGCATACCTTAAATACTTAGTTAGAAGTCAGTTATCTTTTCTGTGGACTGTTGACTATTGACTGCTGACTATTTTACTCTTCTGCTCCTTTTTTAACTGGACTTTTGATAATACCTCGCTCTGAATTTGAGATGAAGTTCAAGATATCATCACGTTCAGGCGTAGCTGGAAATTCCAACTCAACTTGCGTGATAGCATCAGTATTATTTAATCCACGGAGATAAATGTAGCGATAGATGCCTTGAATTTCGGCAATTTTTTCGTCAGAATAGCCTCTTCGACGTAAACCAACCGAGTTGATACCCGCATAAGAAAGTGGCTCACGAGCAGCCTTGATAAACGGAGGTACATCTTTACGGATTTGCGAACAACCGCCGATGTAGGTATGCTTGCCGATTTTAACAAATTGCTGCACGGCTGACATGCCACCGATATTGGCAAAGTCGCCCACGGTGATGTGTCCTGCAAGTTGCACACAGTTAGCCAAAATTACGTTATTGCCAACAATACAATCGTGGGCAATGTGAGCGTAGGCCATGATGAGGCAATTTGCACCAATTTCAGTACGGTGTTTATCGACAGTACCACGATTGACCGTTACACACTCACGAATGGTAGTGTTATCGCCAATAATTGTAACAGTATTTTCACCTTTAAATTTCAAGTCTTGTGGAACCGCAGAAATAACAGCACCAGGGAAAATCTTACAGTTTTTGCCAATTCTGGCCCCTTCCATGATGATGGCGTGCGAACCTATCCAAGTTCCTTCGCCTATTTCTACGTCTTTGTGGATTACAGCAAACGGCTCGATTACTACGTTTTGTGCAACCTTTGCATCGGGGTGTATGTACGCCAATGGTTGATTCATTTTTGAGATTTGTTTCGTAAACAGACAACAGCCAATGACGAAGATTTGCCTTGTCTAAATCTGATAGATTAGATTTTTATTTTGCTTTTTTTACTAATCGGGCTGTCATGTCAACATCACATACGAGGTTTTTGCCAACCCATGCTTCTCCGTGCATTTTTGCAACACCGAGACGAATAGGGGCAAGAAGTGAGCATCTGATAATTAACGTATCGCCAGGTAAAACATTGCGATAGAATCGGCAATTGTCGATTCCGACTAAATATGGCCAGTAGGCTTCTGGGTCGCCAGTGGTAGTAAGTACCAAAACTCCGCCAGTTTGAGCAATCGCCTCAATTTGTAAAACGCCAGGCATTACAGGGTTTTCAGGGAAGTGTCCTGTAAATTGAGGCTCATTCATGGTAATATTTTTGATACCCACAACAGTTTGGCCATCGAGATACACAATCTTATCTACGAGAGCAAATGGATAACGGTGGGGTAGGAGTCTTGCAATTTCGCTAACATTGAATACAGGCGGTGTATTTGGGTCGTATTGCGGGGTACTTTTGGCTGAATCAGTGATATGTTTTTTGATTTTCTTTGCTAAGGCCACGTTAGGTGTATGCCCTGGGCGTGCAGCTAAAATATGTGCTTTTAGTGGGCGGCCAACTAATGCCAAATCTCCCATTACATCCAGTAATTTGTGGCGAGCAGGCTCATTGGCAAAACGCAAAGGCATATCATTTAAAATGCCTGTTTTGCCAACACTAATTTTCTCTTTGTTCAATAAAGTAGCTAAGTTGTCAACCTCTTCTTCCGAAATTTCACGGTCAACAATTACTACGGCATTATCAATATTGCCACCTTTTATGAGTCCAGCCTTGAAAAGTGCCTCTAATTCGTGCAAGAAAACAAAAGTTCGGCAAGGGGCAATTTCTTGTTTGAATAAATTAATATCGTGCAATTGAGCGTGTTGGCTATGCAAAACGGTTGAATTATAATCAACCATTACCGTTAGGCGATAGTCATTGAGTGGTAATGCTGCTAATTCAATGCTTTGGTCGTCGTTGCGGAAATGTATCGCTTCTTCGATTTCGTAGTAATTACGCAATGCACCTTGCTCTTCAACACCTGCTTCTTCGATTAATTCGACAAATTTTATGGCACTTCCATCAACAATCGGAATTTCTGGACCATCAAGTTGAATCAAAACATTATCAATCTGAAGCCCTACCAAAGCTGATAAAATATGCTCAGTTGTATGTATTCTTACGCCCTCTTTTTCTAAGACAGTGCCTCTCGAAGTATCTACCACATAATCAACATCAGCTTCTACAATTGGTTTATTGGGCAAGTCTATTCTTTGGAATTTATATCCATGATTGACTGCCGCAGGTTGTAAAAGCATGGTTACTTTCTCTCCAGTATGTAAGCCTACACCTGTGATTGATACTACTTTTTTGAGGGTTTGTTGTTTAACATTCATTGTAAATTCTACTTATTTTCTTAGGCAAAATGTAATTGTTATTTCGAATAGAGGAATTGCTTATTTTACTGATTTTATGCCAAAACTCCTTGTTGATTCAACTCTAAAAGTTGCTCTTCGAGGGCTTTTATTTGTTTTTCAAGGGCAGGAAGTTTACGTAAAACTGCCATCGAACGCAAATATTCGGTTGCATCGAAAGCTGGATTGCCGTTAAGAGCTGTTCCTGCTTTTCTTACACTTTTGGTGATTCCTGCTTTACCACCTGCTTTTGTGCCATCGGCAATTGTAATATGGCCATTCACACCTACTTGACCGCCCAGAACGCAATTTTTGCCAATTTTGGTCGAACCAGCGACGCCTGTTTGAGCAGCAATTACGGTATTTTCTCCAATTTCAACATTGTGGGCAATCTGCACTAAATTATCAATCTTTACTCCTTTACGAAGAATTGTTGAACCCATCGTTGCACAGTCAATGGTTGAGTTTGAGCCGATACTTACATTATCTTCAAGTATTACGTTACCCAACTGTGGAATTGTTTTGTAAGTTCCATCAGCTTGCGGGGCAAATCCGAAACCATCGCTGCCAATGACTGCTCCTGAATGAATTACACAATCTTTACCGATTACACAATTAGCGTATATTTTTACACCAGCATAAATAATGGTGTTATCGCCAATAGTCACATTATCACTGATGTATGCTTGTGGATAAATCTTTACGTTTTTACCAATTTTTGCATTTTTACCGATGTAAGAAAATGCTCCTTGGTAAATTTCTTCTCCTATGGAAGTTCCTTCGCCAACAAAAGATGGTTGTTCGATACCTTTTTTTGATGAATCAATGATGCGTTGGTACTCTTCGAGTAGTTGGGTGAAAGCCGTATATGGGTTTTCGACAAGTATGAGTGTTGTGTTATAATCTTTGCGAGGTTCGAAGCTGCGACCCACTATTACGGCCGTTGCGTTGGTAGTATATAAAAATGGTTCGTATTTTTCGTTGGCGAGAAAAGATATATCGCCTGCCGAACCTTCTTCTATTTTTGCTAACTGACTGATGCTGAGGCTTTCGTCTCCTTTGACTTCACCGTTCAGTAGGTGTGCTATTTGCTTAACCGTAAATTTCATATTTTTGGTGTTGTGCAAGTTGATGTCCTTGCCGAAGTTTTGCGTTAGTACTTTTCCATTTAGTTGTACAAACTATCTATGTGTTTCCCAAACTCAATAGTTTTATTTAAAATAATCTTCAAATAATACAAAAAGTTATCTTTTATTCGCAAAATCATTGCAAAGATACGTTTTTGCCCCAACATACATAGTATTTTTTCACGATGTTGCTTAAAGCTTTTATTGTTGGTAAATCTGAGGCATCGGCAATATCAATTACATTGCGGTTTTTGGTTAGTATATTAATGGTTTCATCGCCCGAGACATAACCTTTGTTACTTACATCGCCTTCGGTGATAAAATAACCCAATTCACCTTCATTGATTCCTTTTTCAAGTAAGGAGTGTTTGATGTTTTCGATAAATGACAACTCAATTGGGAAATTTGAAATCTTGACTTTGTACAAATTTCGATTAAGTAAATCTTTACAGATTGTCGATAAAATTCTGTCAGAGTGATGCTGCCATGTTTTTATGCAAGCCCAAATATCATAATCATCAATTTCGGTAAATGCCTGTAAATATTTTTCATCATTTTTGAATGCTTCGAGCGAAATGTCTTCTCTCAGAAACAACGAAAATGAAGGCGTAATGAATAAAGTTTCCCCTAATTTTATTAATTCTCTGGCTCGACCGATGATTTGAATAAGCATGGCTTCGGTACAAATCGAGGTTTTGTGCAAATATACCTGCCAATACATTAACCGTCGGGCGTTCAAAAAGTTTTCGACACTCAGCAATCCTTTCTCCTCAACAACTAATTGATTATCAACTACATTGAGCATCTTGATGATTCGGTCAACACCAATTGTGCCCTCAGCCACACCTGTAAAAAAACAATCACGGTTGAGATAATCCATTCGGTCCATATCAAGCTGGCTTGAAATGAGTTGATGAAAAAATTCTCGATGATAAGTGCCATTAAACATTTCGATGGCTAAGTCAAGCTGTCCGCCAAACTCTTGATTGAGTTTTTCCATCAGCAAAGCCGAAATATGTTCGTGATGTACATCATTCAAGATGGTATATTCAAGCACGTGCGAAAACGGACCGTGACCAATATCGTGTAGTAAAATGGCAATCTGGGCAGCCTCAATTTCAACATCAAGTAAATAGTGACCTTTGGTTTGTAATACCTGTAAAGCCTGTCCCATTAGGTGCATTGCTCCTAAAGCATGATGAAAACGAGTGTGCAAAGCTCCTGGATAAACATACTCGGCCATGCCCAATTGCTTAATACGACGTAAACGTTGAAAGAAAGGATGCTCAATTAAATCATAAATTAAATCAGAAGGCACACTAACGAATCCATAGACGGGGTCGTTGAATATTTTACGTTTATTGGTCATGCTACTGGGTGTGCTTTAGCGGATTGCCAAAATTAAAGTTTAATTTTAGTATGTTTATTTGTAACAACACAAAGAAGAAATTTTTAGTTGTGAAGAGGAGAAAATTGGAGATAAAATTTTGTAGTGAAATAAGAATTGTCTATTTTTGCACCACAAAATCACTAAAAATGGTTTTAGGGCCTATAGCTCATTCGGTTAGAGCAACTGACTCATAATCAGTAGGTGCTTGGTTCGATTCCAAGTGGGCCCACATTTTAAAAGCCTGATATGCAAATGCCTATCAGGCTTTTATTATTATCGGAAATTAATATTTGAAATTAATGGTTTAAACATTGTTTTTGACACTATTATCTTTTCATTGCCTGCTTTTCCGAATCCTTTCTGCTCTTTTGTTTATTCTTACATAATGTTGAGGGTTCAACTTTTTATTTTTAAAACAAATTACTATATTGAATAGCTGTAAAGTCTAAGCTTAGCTACTTTCTGAGTAGAAACTCTGGTATAGCAAGCAATATATCTTTAGAGATTCACGCCTCCCTAAATTCATAATGAAAGAATTACTCTGTGCTGAGAATTGTTTTTTGTGTTTTTTCTGAATACTAAAAACTACGTCTTTTTATTC